>CAZWZZ010000494.1:0-5347 GCA_964638395.1 uncultured Caldilineaceae bacterium | reverse complement strand
GTTGCGACTGGCCCAATGTCAAACAGTTGGCTCCCCGGCAGACTGAGGTGGTCAGCCGCGTGGCGGCCCTGGCCAAAAAGCACAACATCTGGCTCAACGGCTCGATGTTGGCTCCGGACGAGAATGAGCAGCCGACCAACACCTCTATTCTGTTCGATCCCAACGGCGAGCAGGCCGGACTCTATCGTAAGATTCACCTCTTTGGGGTGATGGAGGAGGATCAATATCTGGCCCCCGGCCAACATCTGACCAGCGTGGAGACGCCGTGGGGCCAACACGGCCTGTCGATCTGTTACGACCTGCGCTTCACCGAGATGTTCCGCACCTACGCCCTCAACGGCGTCAGCGTCGTCTACGTCCCGGCGGAGTGGCCCCACCCCCGCCTGGCCCATTGGCGCACCCTACTCCGGGCGCGGGCCATCGAAAACCAAATGTACATCGTCGGCGTCAACGCCGTCGGCAGCGACGGAACCTACACCTTCCCCGGCCACTCAGCCATCATCGATCCCTGGGGCAACGCCCTCATCGAAGGGGGCGAAGCGGAGGTTCTGCTGACGGCCACCCTCGACACGGGCAAGGTGGCCGAGGTGCGGGAGAAGATTCCGGTTTTTAAGGACCGGCGACCAGAGTTGTACCGGCTGTAATCCGGAGCGTCTTGCAGTTTGAGGGCGAATGATGGCCATCAACGATTTTACCGTCCCGTTGGAAGATTGGAAGGTTGGAAGTTTGGAAGGTTGGAGAGATAGCATCCTGAGTAGCGCGAAACGGAGTGGAGCGCGTATCGAAGGGTGCGGCGAACGGGAGGAGGCTTGACCAACCCGCACCCTTCGATACGCCTCCGCCATGCTCCGGCTACTCAGGATGCTACCTCTGGAAATTCGCCTAATTTCTGGGGCACACCCTCCATAAGTACCAGGTCTGGACGGTTCCGCCCGACTGGGTTATAATAAAATCAACCTAACAGGAATCAAGCGGATGAAACTAAAACCTCTCAAATTCATCGGCCACAAAATCGGCCCTTTTGAGCATATCGAACTGACCTGGGACACAGAGAGTCGCCACACCCTGATCGTCGGCGAGAACGGGATGGGCAAAACCACCTTGCTGCCGGAGACTTACGTCATCGCTACGACCCATAGCCCCTTCGTTCTGGGAGCCACGGATGAGGCCCAGGTGTTTCAGATTTACCGCGATGAGGCCGGCAAGCTGGATGTCCGCTCCAGCTTCGATGAACTGTATGGTTATCCGGCCGATGTGGTTCTGGAAAAAACCTTCGTGCCCAGCCTGTACGCCCCGGAGGTGGAAGAAAAGCTACAGCAACTCAATGAATTGGCGGCCAGCCCGTGACCGAACCGATACCCCCCAACTGCAATATCCTGGTTGCTGTCAAGGGTCAGGAGGATTTCCGGCCTTTGCTCAACATCGGCTATTCGTTGGCTAAGGCCAACAATGGTACGCTGACGCTGGTCACCGTGCGGCAGACTGACCATCCGCCGGCGTGGTTGGTGATCCCCGCTTCGATGAAAGACATCGAGAGCAAGGTTGAACTCCTCAAAAGCAAAAACATCGCCCGGGCCATCCTGCGGTACGCTCGCCGGACTGATCCCTATTTGCTCATTCTGGGCTGGAGCGGCGAATCCTCCAAGCGAGGCTATCTGTTGGGCAGCACCCTCGACCCTATTTTCAATCAGGCCAGTTGCAACCTAATGGTGGTTAAGGCGGAACCGACCTGGCCTGACAAATCTTTTCCCCGTCAGGAGGCGATGAAGATTTTGCTACCGACGGCGGGCGGCCCCAACACCCCGTTATCTGTCGAACTGGCCCTCAACTTTTCTCAAACGAGTAAGGTGACAGCTCTGTACGTTACCCACGAATTTGAAGACAAGGCTCGCTTGACCGAACGGCAGCAGTGGTTGGATGAAATCGTGGCTCCGTGGGCGCACTATCCGGGCTTAACAACCAAGGTCATCCGCTTCAACGACATCGTCGAGGGCATTTTGGATGAGGCCAAAAGTTATGACCTGATTATGTTGGGGGCCAACAACGAAAGTCTCTTTAGCCAACTCCTGTTCGGCTCGATCCAGCAGAAGGTGGCCCCGGCTTATAATGGCCCCACAATTATTATCAAACAGGGCCAGGAAGGGGTCGGCTCGGTCATGCGGCGGCTGGCCTGGCGCAGCACCCACTTTTTGCCGAAATTGTCTCTCGACGAGCGGGTGGATGTCTACAAGCAGATCCGGCGGGGGGCGCGGCCCAAGATCGACTTTTTTATGATGATCGGCCTGGCCGCCGGGATTGCGGCGCTGGGGCTGTTGGTCAACAGTCCGGCGGTTATCATTGGGGCCATGCTGGTTGCCCCGTTGATGGCCGCTATCGTCGGCATGGGGTTGGGCGTTATCCAGGCCGATGGCAAATTGTTGGCTCTGGCGGCCAGCGCCACCTTCCGGGGGATGGTTCTGGCTATTGGGATGGGCCTGCTGGCCGGGTTACTCCTGCCCATTCCCGAAGCCACCGCCGAGATGTTGAGCCGGACCAAGCCCTCTCTGTTCGATTTGGGTGTGGCCCTCGTCTCCGGGCTGGCCGGGGCCTACGCCCTGTGTCGCAAAGATGTTTCCGCCTCGCTGCCGGGCGTAGCCATTGCCGCCGCCCTGGTCCCGCCGCTGACCACGGTCGGCATCGGCCTGGCCTGGTTGGATAGGACTATCGCTCAAGGCGCTTTAGTCCTCTTCCTGACAAACCTGGTCTCGATCACCGCCGCCAGCGCTGTTATCTTTTTTCTGATGGGCTTCCGACCCCACCTCAACCGGCGGGGGGGCCTCAATCTCTTTAGTGGCGGTCTGGTTGGGTCAATTATCTTGTTAATTATTGTGGTCTGGGTCTTGTGGGGTCTGTCGATTGGCCCGTTTCGCCAAGCCTTTTTGGAGCGGCAAATCAACATTTCTCTTAATGATCGTATCAATGGGGCGGAACGTCTGCCGGGGATGGCCAACGTCAACCTGGCCGGGTGGCGCATCGTGCCTCAAGCCGAGCGTGAGGCCGGAACAGATAATGCAGAAGGGGATGACGCACAAGAGACGCTCAACCTGGAGGTTCAGGTCGAATCGCGGGGGAACATCGCCTACCAGAGCGTTGTTGATTTGCGCGATCAAGTGACCGCCGACCTGCGCGAGGCCGGAGTGTTACCCCTGGATCAACCGATCCGTTTTTCGCTCATCATCATTCCGGTCACCAGCCTTGATCCCTCCATTCCTCCCACGCCGACCCACACCCCGACGGCCACTCACACCGCTACGTCCGGTCCGACGCCCACGCCGACCCACACCCCGACGCCCACGGCCACGCCGACAGCCAGCCCCACGGCCAGCCCAACCGTCACGGCCACGCCGACCGACACAACGACGCCCACCAACACGCCATTCCCCACCCCGACCCTCACCCCCTCCCCGACGCCGACGCCGGTCAGCCTCATCGTGGCCAACACCGGCGGGCGCGGCGTCAGGATACGCTGGACGCCCAACGGCGAAACGGCCACCGCCTTTCCCGAAGGCACAACATTGCAGCTTTTAGACCGAGAAATAGTCGATGGGGTCGAATGGATGCACGTGCGGGATGAGCAACAGCGCACTGGCTGGGTGGCGGCGGATTATGTAGAAACAGCGCCTTAAGCCGGTTCCGTTTTGAGTTGGCTCACATCAAACCCGTCCGGCCAAACGGTGGCCTGGTTATACTTGATGTTGGTCAAGATGGAGCCATCCAGTTGAGCATCCTTCAAGTTGGCCTCAGTCAAATCCGCCCCGTCGAAATTCGTGTCGCTGAACTCCGCCTCCATCAAATTAGCCTGGCGCAGGTTGGCTCGCTGCAAGCTGGTCTCATCCACGGCGGCGCCGCGCAGATTAGCCCCCTGTAAATCAGCGTCATTCAAATTGGCCCCTTCCAAAATAACGCTGCTCATCTCGCCGGCCCGCAACGAAGCCATCCGCAGATCGGCCAGGGCTAAATTGGTCGTAATCAACCTGGCCCGGCGCAAGTCGGCCCCACGGAGATGGCTGCCGCTGGCATCCGCCCCGGTCAAATCGGCCTCGACAAAGCTGGCTCCACCCAGAAATGCGCCCCGCAAATTGGCCTGCATTAACCGGGCTGCCTCAAGATTGGCTTTGCGTAAATAAGCGAACTGCAAAGTCGCTCCTTCCAGGTTAACTGTGTTCAGCGTAGCCCCCTGGAGATTGGCCCCTTCCAAATTAGCTTTGTAAAGATTGGCTTCATCAAAGATAGCCCCTTGTAAATTGGCCCCGCTCAAGTTAGCCCCTTTGAGATCAGCCCCGCTCAGGTTTGTCCCCCGTAGATCAGCCCCGCTCAGATCGGTCCGGCTCAAGCTGGCCCCGCTCAAATCCGCACCGGCCCAGGCGCCTCCGGCCAAATCGACGGTGGTAGGGTCAAGTACAGGTCGTAAGTTCGATGATGTTTGTTTGCTCATCCCCAAGAATCCTTTTTAAGATAGTGAAGCAGGGCTAGTATAACATAGCTGTCAAGTCGTTGACAATCTTTCCCCCAATACGGGAGCATTTCAGTGGGGGGGCAGAGTTTAGACCATTTGGAAGCGTGGAAGATTTGGAAGGTTGGGTATCAGACGTATGACCAATCTTCCAGCCTTCCAACCTTCCAATGGGACGGTTAAATCGTTGCTGGCGATAATTCGCCCCAAACGTGAAATACACCCCCCAATACTGTCCGGTTAGCCAGGTCAAAAACCCGTAGTCTGGCTAGTGTTGCCCTCGACGCCAGCCCTTATAATAAAATAAGGGAGAGTCTATTATCAGGCCGAAAAGGAGGCAATAATGGCCGACAAAAAACAGCGTCATTATCAAAATAGTGGGGTCAACATCGAGGAGGGTCAAATGTGGCTGGACGGCGACCTGGTGGGCCGAAGCAAGGTCGCTACAGCCTACCACGGCCTCAGCGAGCGGGAGGTGGCCTTTCTCAAGGCCCAATTTGCTCAAATCCGGGCCAGGTTAGTCTACCATAGGCTACCAGGCAATGATAACATTCATATCAAAACTATCGTCAGGCGGCTTGAGCAGGAGGTACTGCGAGGAGAGCATGCGATGCCGGTCAAGGTGGAACAGTGGTTGCGCTTTCTGGCGACGATGGCCGATGACGTTTTCGACGTCGTGGTCGCCACCTTGACCCACCCGGCAGCGGGTATGTCCAAAGTGATTCGATTGGTCAGCTGGCGTGTGCAGGAGGACGTTAACGAAGGGAGGGGGTGACTCCGTAAAACGTAAAACGTGAAACGTAAGGCAGTTCCAAGATTTAAATGATCCCAAAGTTGGATGATGAGTCAGTGGTC
>CAZWZZ010000493.1:0-5348 GCA_964638395.1 uncultured Caldilineaceae bacterium | reverse complement strand
CCAGCCCCCCGCCCACAGCCAAACGCAGGAGCGCCGGGCGCGGAACGAGTTGCCCTCCGACCATAACGATGTACCAACCACCGGTCGCCAGGGCGATGGCCGGCCAGGGCATCAACAGGGCGAAGTGGGTGATCCACAAAGCGGAGACGGTTTGGATGCTGACGACGATGACCAGAGCGATGACCAGAAAGGGGAAGTAAGCGACTTGGATAGGGGCAAAAATGTTATCTCCCCCCATCTTTTTTCGCGTAGCGATAGTGGTTATGGTGATACTGACCAAAACAAGGACAAAGGCAACGGCCGGCCAGGGGTTAGACAAAACATTCCCCAGATACCAGAGATGGCTGCCGCTTAACAGGGTGCTGAATTGGCTCAGGCGCGTCCACAGGTTGGTCCCGAAGGCCAGATTATCGACGCCGTAGTAGGAGGTTTGGGCGTTTTGGCTGATGCTCAGGAAGGTGCCACCGGTTTGCAGATTGTAGAGCAGCAGGGGCCAGGCCCCCAGGAAGAAGGCGACTCCGATGAGCAAAACGGGTTTGGCAATTTTCAGTAGAGCGTAATCGCATCCTGAGTAAACCGAGGAACGAGGTTGTATCGAAGGGTGCTGCGGTCTACTGATTTGTACTGGTGATTGTCCCGGTTTGATCCATCTTCCGGGAAGAGGCCACCGGGGCAGGTGAACCAGGATGATGGCCCCCACCAACGCGGCTATGAGCCACAGAAAGAGCAGTTTGGCGTAGAGACCCAGGCCAAAGAGAAAAGCTCCGGCCAGGCTCCATATCAGCCCCTCGCCCCGCAGCCAGCGCAGCCAGCAGAGTGCGGCGGCCAGGCCGATGGTGGCCGTGACAGCCGTGACGAAGATGCCCTGGCGGTTCCAAAAAATAAAAGTCGGATCGACGGCCAGCAGAGCGGTGGTGGTCAGCCCGGCGGTTCGGCTGTGGGTCAGAGAGGCGGTCAGCGCGTAGGCCAGGGACAGGGTGAGCAGGCCGAACAGGATCGAGGGTAGGCGCAGGGCGGTCGGGGTGGGGCCGAGGAGCGTGATGAAGGGCAGGAGGGTGTAGGTGTTGATGGCCCCGATGTAATCCTGGGTCATCAGGGGGAGGGTCTGGTCGGCCACGGTCAGGCTGCTTGCCCGAAACGGGGTGACCGGTTGGCCGGTCAACAGTTGTAGGGCGGGCACGGCCTCGAAGGCTTCGTCATAATGTATGCCCGGCAGATCGAGTTGGTAGAGGCTCAGGGCTGCGTAGAGTAGCAGAAGCAGCGTTAGACCAACAGCAGTCGGGGAACGTTTCATAGATAGATATGGTTCGCCATCGTTATTCCTGAGCCAGCAGGGAGATGTTGGCTACCATCGACTCATAAATCCAGCCGGAGGCGTAGATACGAACCGATTTGATGAAGGCCGGTTTGGTCGGGCCGAGGGTCGTCAGCAGGTTGACCGACTCGTAAGGGTACCAGATCAGGCGCGGCACACGCTCGCTGGAGTTGTCGGGGTGATTGTAAAGAATGTAATTATCGGGCGGCAGTTTGTAGTAGAAACCGTGGAACCAATCACGCGCTTCCCCATTGATATCATCGTAAGCGATATGGAGCATCACCGGAAATTCAGAACCAAGCGTGCCGCCCCCGGCCAGGGATTGTTCGATCAGGCGCACCTCGGCGAAGAGGCGCAGCGATTGAAAATCGCGGACATCCTTATTGACCTCATAAATAACTCCCGTTTCGGTATGGAGGTTGTCCTTACCCTGGCTTTGGAGTGTAAGGACATTGCGATCTTGAAAGTTGACAATGTTAACGGTGGTGGTTACGCCTTCAATCGGTTGAATTTCATACTTTTGCCATTGGTCACCCAGAGGGCGTTTGAAGTTACTGTCGCCAATCAGGTTTTGCTCGGCAGGTAGCGGCCCGTCAATCGAATTGTCAGGTTTAACGATGGCCCGCTGTCCCGGATAGAGCATCACCCACTCTTGGCCGTCAATGATGGTTGATTGTCCCAACCGGTTGGTGACCTGCGTTTCCGCCTCGCCCACCTCAATCGAGAAGCTACCCTGCCCCAATTCAATGCTACTATGGGGCGTGGTCAGATCAAAAACCAAATCTTCGCGGCTTCGGGAGGATGTGGCCCGAACCCGTCCCTCTCGGATGTTAATAAGGACCTGGGTGGGCTTGGGGCTGAACCAGAAGCGGGGTTCCTGAACGTGATTCAAGACAACGCTCGTATTACTGTACAACGTCAGGCTACTATCATCGAAGAAGGTGACGATGGCCTGCGAGGTATCATCGGTGGTAATCTCAAAGCCTTCCTCAACATCCAAATTATTGCCATCGATCAGGGAGGAGGAAAGGTCACTCTCCGGCCCGTGCAACAAAGTTGTCCCCCGCACCGAGGTCACATTCGGCTGTAAGGCCCGGGTGGCGTTGATACTGTACCAATACATACCTGTCGGTATCAGGATGCTCAACGTGCAGAATATGCTAAAGGCGATGGATAGAATTAACCAGGCTGTGCGTTCAGGATTTTTTCTCATGGATAGAAAATGGATAGAAAATGGATAGAAAATGGATAGAAAATAGTCCGGTGACTTAACAGAACAGTCGGATATTGTACCATGCCCTTGATTTTCTCAAAAAACGGTCAGATGCCCGATAATCTCCCCCGGTCCCATCCCGGCGAAGACCCCCGGCTCCGGCTGGTAATACAGCCCCACGCGCAGTTGATAGCGGCCCGGCTCCAGATCCTCCGGCAGGGTCAGGGTGTGCCGGTCCCGCACCTGTTCCCCAACGGCCCAGGCGCTGCTGGGGTAAATATCCCCGCCGGGTCGTTGGTCGCTCTGGGTAAGGCCCTGGCCCTGGGCGTCGATAAGATGGACGTAGCTGGTGTAATCGGTGGTCAGGGGGTGGGTCACGTGCCAACGGAGCGTGACCGTCAGCGGTTGGCCCGCTCTGATCGAGGTCGGGGTTACATCATATCCCCTTAATCTGATAGTTTCGGTGAGACTCTCGCCCCGATCCGTAGTGACAGTCACCGGCGGCAGGTCGATGTCGAGCCGGGTTGTCGGGGGCGAGTCGATGGCTGTGGCCCGGTAGAGCGATCCCGCCGGTTCGAGGTCGGCTTTCAGGCTCAGGCCCGGCATCGACTTAATCACATAAACCGGCCTGCCGGAGGCCAACGCCTGATCCAGCACCCGGCCAACAGTGCGATACGCCGGATCGGTGACGATGAGCGGAAAGAGCCCGAGCAGGTCGGGGCGACGCTGCTCGACGTATTGGTAATACCACAGGGGCATAATTTCGTTGCGATCATTGCTGATGAGGACGGCCCCGGTGGGCAGCGGTTCGGCCAAAATCTCCAACCAGCGGTCGCGGGCGGCGACGTTGTCAGCCTGGCTGAGGCTGATGTTTTGTAGCGTCAGCCAGATGGTCCCCCCGCCCAGAATGAGGCCGATGAGCGTCAATGTTATCAGGCGATAGACTCGTTGCTCAAACGGCGGTCCCAATTCTGTGAAGATCAGCAAATCACGGTGACTGCCTTTGATACGGACAAAGCGAGCGGCGATCTCGTGGGCCACTCTCAGCCCGCCCAGGCCCAGCCAGAGCGACACAAAGAGCCAGACCGGAATGAACAGGACGAAGACATCGCCGATGAAATAGATCAAATTGAAGGCCGTAAAGGCCAGACTGCTCAGGCCGGTCAGCAGTAGCAGGTCGAATCGCCGCCGTTGGGCCAGCGTGAATAGTCCTACCGCAGCCAGGAGGATCCCCGCTCCTTGAAATTGCTGCCAGAGCAAATCCCCGACCAGCCGGAAGCGTTCCCACCCGGCGGCAGTTGGTTGTAGCTCGCCGGTGAAGACAGTCCCGGTTACGTGATCCCAAAAACCGGCCCAAGAGTTATCGTACAGCGTCAAAATTTGGTCGCTACTCAAGGTCAGCGTCGTGTAGGGCGTGGTCGGGGCGATGAGGGGCAGGTAGAGATAGAGCAGCAGGGGCATCAGAAAGAGAAGCAGGTGGCGTAACCAAAGTGACGGGGAGCGGGTCAGGGGCGTTGCTTTCTCTCTGGATACCCACAGAAATAAAACGATCACCGGCAGGAGCAGAATCATCGTCCGGTGGTGGGTCAGGCTCAAGCCGAACAGCCCGGTCAGCCACAGCGCCCCCGGGTCACTGAATGTCCAGCCGGGACGGGCCACGAGCCGCAGGGCCAGCCAGACCACCGCCGTCACAAACAGGGCGTGTAGGGCATACACTTCGGCGATAATGGCCTGGCTCCAGAAGGTGGGGGTGACGGCAAAAATGAGGGCTGTGCCGGCGGCGGCAGTCCCTATGGCCAGCGCCGGCGCTTCCGGGATACTTTGGCGGAAGAGGCGATGAGCGACCTGGTAGAGTAGGCCGACGGTCGCCGCCGCGAAGAGGGCCGATAGCAGATTCATCCGCCAGGCCACCTCGCCAAACGGAATAAGGTGCGTCCACAGCCAGCCCAGCAGCACATACAGCGGGTAGCCGGTGGGGTGAGCGATACCGGGCAGCCAGGCCACAAATTGAAATTCGCCGCTGTCAGCCTCCAAAACGGTGGGGGCCAGCGTGGTCAGGTAGAGTAGCAATCCGGCTAAAGCCAGACCGAGACTCACCAGCCAGGCGGGGGGTTGGGGTCGTTGATAGCTCGTCATCAACGGCGAATTATAGCATGGAAAGGATGATTGGCGGAATATGGGAGTTCCAGAAAAATAATGATTCAGTTGTCAGTTGTCAGTGGTCAGTTGCAAAGGACAAATGACAACTGACCACTGACTCATCATCCAACTTTGGGATCATTTAAATCTTGGCACTGCCTATGACCTTGCAAACTTGGCCAAACTCGATACAATTTTTAGTAGACCACAGCACCCTTCGATACAACCTCATTCTTCGGTTTACTCAGGATGCTGCGGTCTACTGATTTTAGTAATGCTGCCCATCGAAAGGATACCATCAAGATCATGAAAGAAATTTTTACCTATCTGACATTGGGCCTGGCCGCCGGCGGTTATGCCCGTTTCCTCAACACCGACCCGGGCCAGACATTTGCCGACGAGTTTACCTGGGCCAGCGTTGCCACCGGAACCGGCCTGGTGCTACTCTTTTTGCGGTTTGTACTCCCCGCATCGGCCTGGCGAAAAGTGGCGACAGCCTTCACCGTAGCCGGGTTGCCCCTGATCGCCCGCAGTCTGGTCAACCGAGATCGCCGCTTGTTTTTGGAGTAACAAAGGCCAACTACCGTTAATCATCAAACAGGCCCAGTCACAAAGACTGGGCCTGTTTAGGGCAGTTCCAAGATTTAAATGATCCCAAAGTTGGATGATGAGTCAGTGGTC
>CAZWZZ010000492.1:0-5368 GCA_964638395.1 uncultured Caldilineaceae bacterium | reverse complement strand
TGGCCTTCGCCTTACTCGAACATCGGCTCCTGACAGTCTATTTACCCGACCGAAAATTTGCTGTCCCCCTTTTCATCGCCACTTTCTTTCCCGATGCAGTCGATAAAACAATCGGCTATATCTTCCAGTGGATGCCTAATGGCCGCCACTACAGCCACAACCTCTTCAGTCTGGCTCTGCTGACCGGATTGGTTAGCCTGATGGGCGGCAAAACCGCCGGCATTGGCTGGTTCGTCGGGCACTTCGGCCATATGCTCATTGACATTCGGAATAGTAAAAACTTTGTGCCCTGGCTATTTCCGCTGAAGTGGTATACTTTTTACCCCGGCAAACTCCGCCTCCGTCCCAGACGCTTTCTCAAGGAGAGTCTTCTCTTGGCCGGAGTTATCCTCTTTCTCCGCCTGACGCGGTAGTTAAATCAGGAGGATAAAATCAAGCCGAGCCTTCCTAAAATTTGGGACGTACTCCTCTCACTCCGGCCTGCGCCACAAGCGCACTGTGCCATCATCCCCGGCGGAGGCTAACCACTCACCGTCCGGCGACCAGGCGATGCCGTTGATTGTGTCCTCGTGGCCGACGAGGGCGTACAGTTGTTGCCCGCCGGTCGCCTCCCAGATGCGGATCGTCTGGTCGATGCCGGCCGAGGCCAGCCATTGGCTGTCCGGCGACCAGGCCACGGCCAGCACCGAGTTGGTATGCCCTTCGATCATTCGTAACTCGGCCCCGCCGGCGGCATCCCACAGCCGCACCACGAAATCGCCGCCGGCCCCGGCCACCTGTCTGCCGTCGGGCGACCAGGCCACCGCCGTCACCGCCGCCGGGCCGCGCAGAATGTACTCCGTCTCGTAAGCATCCCGGTTCGTGCGGCCCGTCAAATAGGCCAGATTTTCGCCACTCTCCGCCTCCCACAGCCCAATCGACCAATCCCAACTGGAGGTGGCCAGCCGCGTCCCGTCCGGCGACCAGACCACGCCGCTCACCGCATCGTCGTGGCCGTCGATTTCGCGCACCTGCGCCCCGCTGACCGGGTCCCACAGCCGGATGAGGCCATCGCCGTCGCCAGAGACCGCCCGCTGCCCGGCGGGGGACCAGGCCACCCCGTTGACGGCGGCCTCGTGCCCCTCCAAAATATCGGTGTATTCCTCATCCGCCACATCCCAGAAGATAATCGTCTCATCATCGCTGCCGGACAGGATTTGCTCGCCATCGGGCGACCAGGCCAAACTGGTAACGCTGCCGTCGTGTCCCTCTAAATAGGTGGGGTCCGGGAGGTCGCCCTCGGCCATATCCGCCCGATCCCAGATGTAGATCAGGCTGTCGCTGTTTCCGGCGGCCAGTTGCTCCCCGTCGGGGGACCAGGCTACCGCCTGAAACGTGCCGTTGTGGGCGGCCAACACCATTTCGCTTTCCTGCTCGTCGATGTCCCAGGCCGTAATCAACCCGTCGGTGGCGGCGGCTAACAGCAGGTCATCGTCGGCCATCCAGACCAGGTCGATGATGGGATGGGTGGCTGCTTCCCAATCGGCCACTTCCGCTCCGGTCTCGACATCCCACAGGCGGATCGTGCCGTCCGCGCCGCCCGACACCAGCCGTCCATCCGGCAGCCACAACACCGTCGTCACCCACGCCTCGTGGCCGGTCAGTGTGGCGACCTCCGCCCCGGTGTCGGTCTCCCAGATGCGGATAGTTAAATCGGCTCCGCTGGAGGCCACCTGGCTGCCATCGGGCGACCAGGCCAGGCCGCTGACTTCGTCGAGATGTCCCGCCAACCGTTGTAGCTCCCCACCGCTGGCAATGTCCCACAAGCGGACGGTGCCATCCCGGCTGGCTGACAAGAGCCGTTGGCTATCCTCGGCCCAGGCGATGCGGTACGGTTCATACAGATGGCCGGTCAACAGGCGGGCCTCGCCACCGCTTTCCCGATCCCAGACCCGAATCTGGCCATCCTCACTGCTGGCGGCGATGTGCTGCCCATCGGGTGCCCAGGCCACGTGCTGTACCTCGCCGATGGTGAAGTCGGTGGGCTGGAGCAGAACCGTCGCCTCCTCGCGGTTTCTGATGTCCCAGACGCGGACGCTGCCATCCTGCTGGCCGGTCACCAGCAGCTCGCCGTCGGGCGACCAGGCCAGGGAGATGATGACGCTGTCCGGTCCCTCCAAAAAGTCCAGGCGTTCCGCCTCATCGACATCATAAAACCAGACGCCCAGGCTCCCGGCCACGGCCAGCACCGGCCTGATCGGGTTGAGGGCCAGTTGGTTGACCGTGCCGCCACCCAGAAAGGCGACCGGCTCGATAATCTCCACGCCCTCTAAATTGGTAGCCCGGCGACTGGTCGGGCGGATGCCACCGCCGGATGAGTCGGCGACGAAGGTGGCCGTAGGCGGGGGCGTGGCGGTCGGGGGGGCCGGTTCGTTCTCTTCGGTGGGCGCGGGCGTTGGGGCGGTCTGGTCGCCGCCACTGTTGTCGTTGCTGTCATCAACAGCGGCAGCCGTGGCCTGAATTTGATTGACCCGGTTGACCACCGGGCGGTTATTCCGATTGCGGATGATGAACAGGATGGCGGCCAGCATCAATACCGCCAGGATGATACCGGCGGGCCACAGCCATCGGGGGCGTCTGGCCGGGGAGACCGCTTCGGTCTGGGCGGGCACGGTCTTCCCGGCTTTGTCGGGCCTGGTGGCGGCTACGGTTTGGGCAATGGTTTGTTCGGTATCGGCTGCGGGAGGGGGGGGATCCACGGCGCGGCCATCCACGGCCCGGCGCAACATCTTGGCCAAATCTCCGGCAGTATTGAAGCGGTCATTCCGGTTCTTGGCCAGGGCCTTGAGGATGACCCGCTCGACGCCCTCCGGCAGGTCGGGGTTGACCTGGCTGGGGATCGGCAGCGGCTCGTGGACGTGTTTGAACATGACCCCCATTGGCGTTTCCCCTTTGTAGGGCACTTCGCCGACGGCCATCTCATACAGAATGACGCCGAGGGAGTAAATATCGGTGCGCTGATCGACCGGGTCGCCGACGGCCTGCTCCGGGGAGACGTAGGCGGGTGTGCCCATACTGGAGCCGGTGGCCGTCAGGGCCTCGCTACCCTCGACAATTTTGGCCAGACCGAAATCGGCCAACAGCACCCACTCCCCCTCTAGCAAAACGTTGACCGGCTTGATGTCTCGGTGGAGAATGCCCCGCTCGTGGGCGTGGTCGAGGGCGGCGGCAATCTGGTCGATGTAGTGGCTCACCTGGGGCAGCGGCAGCAAGGGGCGCATCACATCCCGCAGCGTCCGGCCCGACTCGACGTACTTCATCACAAAATAGCTGATGTCCTCTTGGATGCCGATGTCGTAGATGGGCAGGATGTTGGGATGGCTCAATTGAGCCACCGCTTTGGCTTCGCGTAGAAATCGTTCTTTGAAACCGGGGGTCAAAGCGTGTTGGGCCGGTAGCACTTTGATGGCTACGTAACGATCCAGATTGGGCTGGTAGGCTTTGTAGACCGTGGCCATCCCGCCCGCCCCAATCGACCCGGTGATTTGATACTGTCCCAGCGTGTGTCCGGTAAGGTTCATCGTCTTATCTCTTCGTTTGTTTTTTCGCTTCTGCCTTCATAGTGACATAAAATCCAGAATTTGAATGTAGGATTTTTGTCCCGAAAAAGGTCGCTGTCCGGCATCAGCAATTCTCATTTTGAAGCCAGACCCTAAAGGTTTCGTCCCTAAAGGTTACTTGAAAGCAGCTTCGTCACCGTGAATCGACCACGTTTGGCCTGATCTATGGAAACCTTTAGGGTCTTATTCGCCATATTTAGAACTGCTGGTCGGCATTGACCTCTTTTCACAATCAGACTATAATGCGTCAATCGTTACTTTACAATTTATTGGAGAAAATTTTTGACCGTCTCATTCATTCTGAAGGGGATTCCTCTCTTTGAGAATTTAGACAATAAAGATTTACAACTTATCGCCCAGTTATTGAGCAAAGAAAGTTACGTCAAAGGCGCGTATGTGTTCAAAGAGGGGGATATCGGCGATACCATGTACCTCATCGAGTCGGGCCAACTGGCCGTCTTGGACTCGGAGGGGCGGGATATTGCCCATATCGGCCCCGGCGGGTTTGTGGGGGAGATTTCGCTGCTGCTGGCCCAGCCCCGCACGGCCAGCCTGCGGGTGGTGATCGATGCCGAACTGTGGGCCTTACGCAAGCAGGATTTTGACGAATTGCTAACGACCCGCCCGACCATTGGCGTGGAGATGATGAAGGAGTTGGGCCAGCGGTTGGTGACCACGACCCAGCGTAAACGGCGCTTTACGCCCCGCCAATTTACCGCTTTCATCATCCCGGCCAACGGTACAGACCAGACTACATTGGGGTGGGGCAGCGGTCTGGCCGATGCCCTGCACCGCCAGCTCCGCAGCCCTGTCGGTCTCTTGCCCATGCCCGGCGTCGAGGTGGAAACCCGTTATGCTGCTGTGGATGGAGTGACGACCCTCAACAACGACTATGTGGATGAAGCCTATCTGCCCAAAATTTTGAGTTACCAGATCGAGAATCATAAGCACATTCTTATGCTTGTCCCTGATCGCCCCTCCGACCTGGTCAAAAAAGCGATTGATCTGGCCGATACGATCATCACCGTGGGGGAACCGCCGGTATGGTTGGTGGCCCACACGCATCACCAGCAGGATATGTGGCGGACGAACGGGACGAAGGAAGACCTGGGCCGCCTCGCCCGTCGCCTGACCAACCGCACCATTGGCCTGGCCCTGTCCAGTGGCGGCTCGCGGGGGCTGGCCCATCTGGGGGTTCTCAAGGTGTTGATGGAGGAAAACGTTCCGGTCGATCTGGTGGCCGGCACCAGCGCCGGGGCGCTGTTTGGCACGTTTTTCGCCGCCGGGTGGTCCTGGGAGCGGTACGAAGTCCTGATCGAAGAGATGAAGTCGGTCAACCGCTTCACCAACTGGGATTTCAATATTCCGCCTCGCACGGCCATCCTCAAGGGCAAGAAGGCCCGTGACAAAATTATTGATAGTTGGACCGACGGTCAGGATTTTGAGGATTTGCATATTCCTCACCACATAGTGGCCGCCGATATTTTGACCGGGGATGAGGTCGTTTTTGAGTCGGGATCGCTAACCGACGCTATCCGGGCCAGCCTGAGCATCCCCGTTCTGGTCGATGCCTGGTATTATCAAAACCGCTACTACGTCGATGGCGGGATTGTCAACCCCCTCCCGGCCAGCGTCCTCCGGGACCGAGGGGCCGACATCGTCATTGCCTCCAGTGTGATCCAACCCCTGCGTGAGTCCTACAGCGGCCCCCGGGATCGCCGGCCCCATATGCTGCAAGTGGTCTTCAATATGTTCAGCGCGATGGAGGC
>CAZWZZ010000491.1:0-5375 GCA_964638395.1 uncultured Caldilineaceae bacterium | reverse complement strand
AATGAGCGGTATCGCCAAATTTTTACGTTTTACGCCATACGTTTTACGCTAGTTGTGGTCCCATAGTTGAGCGAACATCTCAGGTTTCTGAACCACGCCGATAGATTGTTTGTTCAGTCTATAAAAAAATCCACACCTGAGTTGCTTCACATCTGAACCAAGATTAAAATAGTAGCAGTCATCAGCAATACAGGAGCATCCCCTATGTCGAAAAACGATTCCAATGGTTCCAATACCGTGCTGCAAACGGCCTGGCAAAATCAGGCTGAGTTCGACCTGAACGCTTCGCAGGCCCAAAAATTGCACATCAATCTGCGCCGGTGGGTGATTATCCTGAGCGTTCTGGCGACACTGCTGGCCATCCTGTCGGAAGTAGTGACCAACCGGTTCGATATCCCCCTGCTAGAGCAGAGCTTACGGATCGCCCTGATTTTGGTGCCGATCATCGGCTCGGTGATTTTGGCTTTCGCTAACAAATTCCAGCAGGGGCAGCGATGGTTGACCCTGCGGGCGGCGGCCGAAGAGATCAAAAAAGAGATATATCTCTATCGCACATTGCGTCAGGATGACGAAAGGCGGGATCAATGGCTCCAAGAGCGGGTGACGGATATTCAACGGGAAGCCTTCGAGGCTGTCGATGAGGAATTGGTGCTGAAACCGTACCGGGGCGACTTGCCACCCTACTATAACCCCAACGATGAGCGGAGCGACCCCGGGTTTAACGACCTGGCCCCGGATGCGTACATTACCTACCGTCTGGAGGATCAACTCAATTGGCATAAGCGGAAAATGGAGACGCTCCAGAAGGAGCGGTTCCGGCTGCAAATTCTCATTTTTGTCTTTGGTGGGGGCGGGACATTTCTGGCAGCCATCGGCTTGAATGTGTGGGTCGCTTTGACAGCCTCGCTGGCGGCGGCCTTGACGGCCTGGTTGGAGCTGCGCCAAAATGATACCCTCATCAAAAATTATAGCCAGGTCGTTCTGGAGTTGGGCATCATCCGGGATCAGTGGCGGAGCTTGAGCGACGAAGAGCAAACCTTACGAGAATTTTACAGATTGGTGACGGCCACGGAGGGGGTGTTGTGGAGCCAGCATAATATGTTCGTCTCCGAGATGCACCAGGCCGTGGCCGAGTTGCAGGGTAAATATGATGAGTCGCTCCAGGAGGAAACGGAGGGCACCGCCAGGGAGTACCCCGCCCCGGATCCGTTGGCGGTGGTCGGGGTCACAGCATCCCGCCGGCGGGCCACCGATGACCTGGAGGGTCACCTGTGGGAGACGGTCGAGGATGTCGAAGGCCCGGCAGATACGGAGCCCGCTGACGCCGCCGCCGAGACCGCGATTGAAACCGTCGAGTCGCTCGGCGCGGAGATGGCCGACCTGTTGGAGGAAAAGGAAAAGCCGGATGAAACGGAAACGAAAACGAAAAAGGCAAAGGCCGAGCCGACCCCTGTGACAGAGACAGAAACAGAAACGGCAACCGCTGTTGCCTCAAACGGTGCCGAAAATTCAACAAAGACAGAAACGGAAAGTATTGTGAGCCAAGAAAAAGATACCACCCAAGCAACCAATGGCTACTCCCGCACCCTGAACAAACCGAAAAAGGGCGCGCCCCACGCCTTCGTGGTTATGCCCTTCGGCAAAAAGAAGGGGTTTGATGGGACGATCATCGACTTCGATGCGATTTATTACCAACTGATCGGTCCGGCCCTGATCGAGGCCGGTTTCGAGCCGTTCCGGGCCGATGAGGAGACGGTCAGCGGCGATATTTTGACCGATATGTTCCAGGAGTTGCTCCTGGCCGATCTGGTCATCGCCGATATGAGCATCGACAATGCCAATGTGTTCTACGAATTGGGCGTGCGCCACGCCATGCGGAAGCGGGGCATCGTCCATATTCAGTCGGGCCGGGCCTATATGCCCTTCGATATTTTCAATGTGCGAACCATCCCCTACACCACCGGGCCGGATGGCCGCCCCCACCCCGATCATCTGGAAAAGGAAATCCAGATCATCGCCAAAATCTGCCGGGATACCTGGGATTCGGGCGACGAGCGCATCCACAGCCCCATCTTCAACCTGTTGGATGGTCTGGTCGAGCCGGATCGGAAAACGTTGCGGACCCCGCTGGCCCGTGAATATTGGCGGGAGCATTATGAGTGGAACGAGCGGGTCAAAATTGCCCAGCGACGCAAATTGGTCGGCGATGTGCTGCTGCTGACGGAGGAGGTGCGGAACCCGATCATCAAGGAGGAGGCCATCGCCGGGGCGGGACAGGCCCTCAAGAGTATGGGCTACCACCATCTGGCGTTGGAGCAGTACCAGCGGGGCTTGAAGATCAACCCCAACAACATCCACTTCAAACGGCAGGAAGCCTTTTTCCTGGGGCGGCTCAAACGCTCCGATGAGGCCATCGTCAAGTTGGAGTGGCTCATCAACGATTACCCCGATGACGCCGAGTCGATTGCTTTTCTGGGGCGGCTCTACAAGGATATGTTTGTCGATGAGTGGGTCAGTATCGCGGATGAAAAAGCCCGGCTCCGGGCGGCGTATGAGGCGGTCTATCTGTTGAAACGGGCCATCGACACCTATCTGCAAGCCTACCGCCTCAATCAGAATGATGATTATCCCGGCATCAATGCCCTGACCCTTTCCCTGCTGCTGGATCATCTGGATCAGCTTTTTGGCGAACCGGATGATGTCGATCCCGAAGTGGAGGCGGTGCGAAAGCAGATTCCGGCCCTGTCCGGGGCGGTTCAATTTAGCCTGGAACATTCGGCCCAGCGCAACCGGAATGATTTTTGGGTGTTCGCCTCGCTGGGCGATTTAGCGGTGCTTATTGCCGACAGACCCCGGCAGGTCATCCGGGCCTATCGTAAGTCGCTGGCCATCGGCGGCAAAAATAAGTTCAGCATTCTCTCCGTTCTGGCGCAGTTGGAACTGTTAGAAAAGTTGGCCTTCCGGCCTGAGTTTGTGGAGGCCGGAATCCAGGTGCTGCGCGGGGCGTTGGCCAAATTGGAGCCGGAGGTGGAAACCAAAGAGGATGGCGCAGCGGTTCCCCAAGACCCGCCCCACGTTTTCTTCTTCTCCGGCCATATGATCGACGCCAAGAGCCGCCCGGAACCCCGCTTCCCGCCGGAGATGGAAGGAGAGGCCCGTCGCAAAATCGAGATGGCCCTGGATAAACACCAGGCCGGTCCCAGAGATGTGGCCGTGACCGCCGGGGCAGCCTGCGGGGGGGACATTATCTTCATCGAAGCCTGTCTTGATCGAGGGCTGAAAGTAGAGGTTTATCTGCCTTTTCCCAAAGAGCGGTTTATCGAGGCTTCCATCAATTTCCACAAAGAGAAGGATAACAACTGGGTTGAACGCTTCCACGCCATCCGTCTCAACCCGAACGTTTCGATTCATCTCCAGCCCGACCGGGTCGGGAGCGTGCCGGAAGGGGAGGATGCTTTTGCTCGCAACAATCGGTGGGCGCTCTACTCGGCGATATCTTACGATATTGACCGCGTCCGCTTTATCGTTTTGTGGGACGGCCAATCGGGCGACGGTCCCGGCGGCACGATGCACCTGGTCGAAGAGGTCAACCGGCTGGGCGGCATCGTCGAACATCTGGATACGACCCGCTTCGATTATTGGAACAAGAGCCTGGGCAAGGTTTATAAAGCCCTCGATAGTTTGATGGCCGTCACGCCTGAGAAGGGAAGCTCGCCAGAAGCGACAGCGGAAAAGGCCCCTCAAGAGGCCGAGGATACCGTCGCTGCCCCGGAGCGCCCCAAGAGGCGCCGCTCGAAGGGGAGCGATATTTTGGACAAGCTGTAGGAAATCGATAGCTCTGTCTTAACCCTACTCGAGCCAAACCAAAATGGCTCTTTATGTGTTGCAAGGAGGTGCAAGAAACAAAGCAAGTAAAGAGGGGAGTAAAG
Organism: uncultured Caldilineaceae bacterium; assembly: GCA_964638395.1. Taxonomy (GTDB): domain Bacteria; phylum Chloroflexota; class Anaerolineae; order 4572-78; family J111; genus CAZWZZ01. Next base: position 1,446 of record CAZWZZ010000491.1, on the reverse strand, counting down.
CTTTGCCCCGACAGCGGGAGTTGTAAACAAATTCAAAAAAATCGAGATAGAGCGGTAATTTTTCTTGAGAAATGCCGCGATGAGGTCGCAACCAAGAGCGTAACAAGGACCAGAAGCCTTCTATGGAATTAACGTGAACTTCGTGGAAGCCATCCCCATCTTCATCCCGAGCATACTCACCGGCCGAATGATTGACGGTTTTGTGGTCATAGCCCCAGGCTTGTAAGCGAGCATAGATGTTGTACTCATCAGTATAGATCAAGCTGTCCTCTTGGATGGTGTGCTTGATAATGGGTTTGATGGTGTGCTGTTGCACATTTTCCAACATCTTAATCACCACTTGACCATCTCGTTGCAACATGCCCAACACCGGTGGTTTTTCAGTGGCTAAGGTGCCTCGCCCCCGCTGCCCTTTGAGCCGACGGCGACGCCCCCGACGCTCTTTGTGGGCGACAGCGGCCGGATTGCCCTTGTGTCCAGCCACGATGTAGACCTCATCACACTCCACGTCACCGCTCAGGCTAACCGTTTCTTTGTTGACCACAACTCCGTCTCGTAACTGGCTGGTCATTTGTTGCACATCATCTTTATTCAAGCCTAACTCAGCCGCAATTTGTTGGTTCGACAGGTTCAGGCCCATAAAGTAGAGGCACAATGTAAACCGTATTAATCTTATACCCCCAGTACCTTACCAAAGGCATACCCCTAAAACAGGCTAAAGTAGGTCAAGACCGGTCAGGTCAGCGACGGTTAAACCTTTAGGAGTGAAGCGTTTGATTTCGTGTCCCTGAGAATTCAAGACGACGAAAGCAACAGGGTCAGACCGGAAGATGAGCTTGACCTCTTGTTGAGCATAGTCGGAGCCCAAGCCGTAGCGATAACCGCCCAAGCTAATTTGACCAACCGAACTGACCCGTCGCCACCAGTGGTGTTGAGCCAGGTAGCGATAAACACGCTGTAGAGAAAAGAGGTCCAATTCCCGATCGGGCTGATAAGGGCGGCGGGGGATATCCGCCTGTGGATAAACGGACAAGGGCGGGCGTCCCCGGCAGGCTCGACCGTGAGAGGGGAGTTTGCGATTGAGCCAAGCCAATTCTTCATCACTGACTTGTTGCAACTGTTGATAATCTTCAAACTGACGCCCCACGACCACCCGTTGGTACCAGGTTCGATGAAACCGTTCAGCGCAACCATTCTCCTGAGCCGAGCCAGCTAATTCGTGTTTGATGCCTAACCCGACCAGCCATAAGGTGAAACGCGTCGGAAACGGAAACTCGCCTGAATTGACCAAACGTTTATCCTTATTCCGTTTGAAAGCGGTCACATAAGCCCCAGCGCCTGAAAGCCTGCCGCAAGGCAGCTTGGATGCGGCGGTCATCTCCCTCTCGACTGCTTATCGTTACACATAAGTGAGGTAAGTTAGGAGGTGTTAAAAATAAGCCAAGT
>CAZWZZ010000490.1:0-5375 GCA_964638395.1 uncultured Caldilineaceae bacterium | reverse complement strand
TTGGGTTGACAGAACATCTGTCTAATGTGACATTGTCGAACCACTCAACAACGTCGGCCTGTGACAGAGCGGGCCGAGGGCTGTTGCGAATATTGCCGCAGTCAAACCCGCTTTGGGACTCGACCTTTTGCCGTTGAACATATCATTTGTTCCGCTCTTTCCAATTCTTGCCACCTGAGTTATAATGTTAAAGATTGAGGGAACGGGCGGTGTTGAACCAACAATTAGGCAGACACGCGCCCGTTTGTAACGTTTTTAGGCTTTGGAAGATAGTAAGCTCAGGAGGTTGGGTGAGCCTCGAATGGCTGCTCCTCGGCTTGCGCTTGATGGCGACGCTGATACTTTACGTTTTTTTAGGCGTTGCCTTTTATCTCATCTGGCGTGAGTTGAAACAAGCTGAATATCAAACGAACGGGGACTCAAGGATGGCTCGCCTACAGGTTGTATCCACCGGTGACCAGCCGCACCTGGTCATCGGTCAATCATTTCCGCTGCACGCCGACACGTTTCTGGGGCATGATCCCGACAACCGCTTCGTGGTCAGTGACGACTCCCCACTCCATCCCGCTGCCCACCTACACTATGACGAGGAGAGTTGGTGGCTAAACGTCGGGGCGTCTGCCAACGGCCTTAAACTCAACCTGGCCCCGCTCTCCGGTTCGACCCCGGTCACTCACGGCGATCTGATCGAAGTGGACAACGTTTGTTTTAGATTGGAGACTAAAATGGGGGCGTAGATAATTATTTGATGCTTACGCAAAATAAGGAGACTCTTCGTTTTTTAGACGGAGGAAGATTGGAAGATTGGCAGGTTGGAAGGTTGGCCTACATACAAACCTATCGTTCGTCTTCCACCCTCCTTGGCCTGACTGAGATTGCGTAGGTTCTGTTTTTATTGACGCCCCAACCACATTGTGTTAATTTCCATCGTTATTCCGATTCGGAACGAAACAGAACAACTTAAGCGGCTGTTGGCCACCCTCGAGCTGGAAGTGGCCGAGTTTGAGGTGATCGTGGTAGCGCCGGATGAAGCCGTACTACCCCCGGATTGCCAGGCGCAGGTGGTGCAGCACACCGCGGCCGATTACGCCGCCCAATTAGTGGCCGGCATTGGCGCAGCGCGTGGTGATATTTTGCTCTTTCTGGAACCCCACCACCAATTACCGGTCGAGGCCCTCCTCACCATCCGACGCAACTTCGATCTACTGCCCCAAACCGTCGGCGGCAACTTCCATCTAAAATTTAAGCCAAGCACCCTCCCGGTCAAATTTATCAAACCGCTGCTCAAACGGTGGCGGTATCGGGGCCGCTACTTTTTCGACAGCGGCATCTTTATCCGCACGACGGTTTACCACGAGATTGGCGGCCTGCGCCCGGAGGCCCGCTTGGCCGATCTCGATCTGGTGCGGCGTATGGAGAAATATGGCCCGACCCTCTACCTGCCGGATACGCTGCTCGCGCCGCCCCCCTCCTGGGGGCAAATCGCTGCCTGGCTGGCGGCTCTATTTTTATCGAGGTAATTATCTATGCATCTTGAAGCGCTGTCTAACGCCGTTGGGGTCTCCAGCGGCGAGGACGAAATCCGCAAATATATTATCGACGCCGCGCAGTCCCACGCCGACGAGTGGCGCGTCGATACGATGGGCAACCTGTTTGTCACCCGTCGCGCTCGACCCGAAACGGAGCGACCGCTACGAGTGATGGTCACCGCCCATATGGATGAAGTCGGCTTTTTGATTACCAAAATCAACGATAATGGCTGCCTGAAATTTAAGCCAATTGGCGGCTTTGACCGGCGCGTCCTGTTGGGAAAGCCGGTCGTTGTGGGCCGGAAACAGACACCCGGCGTCATCGGTCTCAAGCCGGTTCATCTGCTGGAGCGGGACCAGTATGATCGGGTCGATAGTCTCGACTCGATGTACATCGACATCGGAGCGATGGGCAGCAAATCCTCCGGCCCGGTGAGCGTTGGGGATTTGGCTACCTTTGCCACCCAATTTGGGCGCTTGGGCGGCCAGGATGCGCCGGATGAGCGGTGGGGGTTGGTCAAAGGGAAAGCCCTCGACAACCGGGCCGGCTGTGCTATTTTGTTGGAGTTGCTGCAAGCGGCGTACCCGGTGGAGCTGGTGGCCGTCTTTACCGTCCAGGAGGAAATCGGCCTGCGGGGGGCTAAAGTGGCCGCCTACAGCGCGGCCCCCGATATAGCCTTTGTGCTGGAATGTACCGCCGCCGATGACCTGCCGCCGGAAGAGGAGGAGGACCCCGAAGGCTTTCCTCGCCTGGGCCAGGGACCGGCCCTGACCGTGATGGATCGCTCCTTCATTGCCGACCGGCGACTGGTCGATCTCCTGATCGAAACGGCGGAGGCTGGCGATATTCCCTACCAATTCAAGCGACCCGGTATCGGCGGCACGGATGCCGGAGCCGTCCATCTGGCCCGCGAGGGCGTGCCCGCCGCCGTGGTCAGCGTGCCCGCCCGCTACATCCACGCCCCCGCCGCTGTCCTCGACCTGGCCGATTTCTGGCGGACGGTGGCTCTGATGCAGGCCACGCTCTCAAAACTCAACGACTGGAGTAAATAATTTTGAAAGCACTCGTTAAACAACTAACTGAAGCCTACGGCCCCTCCGGATATGAGCAGGCCGTGCGAGAGATCATCCGCAGTCACGTCGAAGCCTATGCGGATGAGATCGACGTTGATCCGTTGGGCAATCTACACATTCTCAAAAAAGGGAGCGGCGAGGGGCTGACGGTGATGCTGGCCGCCCATATGGATGAAATCGGGCTGATGGTGGCCCACATCGACGACAAAGGCTTTGCCCGCCTGACGCCGCTGGGGGGGGTGGTGCCGGAAACTCTGGTCGGCAACCGCGCCCTTTTCACCAACGGCGCAGTCGGCGTCATCAATGTCGAGAATTGGCTGCTGCACGACCGGATTAACTCAACCCGGAAGCTCTACCTCGATTTTGGCGTTTCCAAAAAAGAGGATGTGCCGGTGCGGGTCGGCGACGTGGCCGGATTCCAGCGCCCCTTCGTCGATCTGGGGGAGACGCTGGTGGCCAAGAGCCTGGATGATCGTATCGGCTGCGCTATTCTGATCGAAACGTTGCGCCAATTGGAACAGACTCCACACCAGGTGCATTTCGTTTTTACCGTTCAGGAGGAGGTGGGTGGCGGGCCGCGAGGGGCCACCACGGCTGCCTACAAAGTCCACCCTGACATCGCCATCGCCGTCGATGTAACCGACAGCGGCGATGTGCCGGGCCGCAAACATTTCGAGGTCAAGCTGGGCGACGGTCCGGCTATCAAAGTGATGGATCGGGGGATGCTGGCTCATCCCGGCCTGCGCCGCTGGATGACCGAGGTGGCCGAACGGCATGAGATTCCTCACCAGATAGAGGTCTTACGCTTCGGGACCACCGATGCCCAGGCCATGCAACTGGCCCACGAAGGCTGCGCTGCCGGCGCTCTCTCTATCCCCTGCCGTCACGTTCATACCCCATCGGAGATGGTTAACTTTCAAGATGTGGAGAATGGGGTAAAATTATTGGTAGCCCTGCTGTCGGGGCCAATTCAATTGGAATAGCCCCTGTTGGGGCTTCAGGAAAGAAAAAAATGTCTCAACCCACCATTTACCCGTCCCAGCCCCGCCAAACAGCCCAGATACAATTTAGCGATGGTCAAGTTCTGGAAGCTCCTCTCGGCACGACCATCGAAGAATTTGTTCGGGCTGGCGACTTTCCCGCCGAGCCGCTCCCCACCGCCTGCCTAATCGATGGTCAACTGCGGGAGTTGACCTACCACGCTTACAAAGACCTCAATGTGCAACTCATCACCCTGGCCGACAGTGACGGGATGCGGGTGTATCGCCGCTCCCTCTCTTTTTTACTGGTGGCCGCCGCTTACGATCTTTTCCCCGAGGCCAATATTATCATCGACTACGGTCTCAACTTTGGGGCCATTTATTGCGAAGTCCGGGGGCGGCCTCCTTTCACCGAGCCGGAGCTAAAACAGATCGAGAGCCGCATGCGAGCCTGGATCGAGGCTGATTTGCCGCTGCACAAAAAGCGGGTCTCCCTGGCGGAGGCCAGGCAGATTTTTGCGGAGCGGGGGGCGAATGACAAGCTGCGGTTGCTCAAACCGCGTAAGAAACCGTATCTGACCATCTACGCCGTGAATGGCTACCGCGATTATTTGCACGGGTATATGGTTCCCTCCGCCGGGTATCTCAAACGCTTTGCCGTGGATTGTTATATGGGTGGCTTTGTGTTGCGCTACCCTCGCAGTAGCCGCCCCAACGAACTTCAGCCAATCGTCAAATACCCCAAGCTGGTTCATGTTTTTAATGAATACCGGGGCTGGATGACCAAGCTGGGTATTCAGGATGTGGGCCGGCTCAACGAGGTCATTACCGGGGGCAATCTGGCCGAGACGATCTTGGTTTCGGAAGCCTTGCAGGAGTTGCGGGTAGCCCAGATTGCCACTCTGATTTCTTCGATGCAAGACCGGGTGCGGTTGGTGCTGGTAGCCGGGCCATCCTCGGCCGGTAAAACCACGTTTAGCAAACGGTTGGCCATTCAACTGTTAGCCCACGGCATCCAACCGCTGCCCATCGGCCTGGATAATTTCATTGTCGAACGGGACAAAACGCCCCGGGATGAGGAGGGAGATTATGATTACGAGAGCCTCTACTCCCTCGATCTGGAGCTGTTCAACGAAGTGCTGCTGCGGCTGATGAGTGGCGGCGTCGTGGTCATGCCCCATTACGATTTTATCACCGGCCAGCGGCAGTGGGACGAGACTCTGTCGATCTCTTCTGAACACGTCATCATTATCGAAGGTATCCACGGCCTCAACCCGGAGCTTGTCTCCCGCATCCCCCCGGAAAAAATTTTCCGGGTCTACGTCTCGGCCCTGACCCAACTCAATCTGGATGGGCACAGCCGCATTGCCACCACCGACACCCGTCTGCTACGGCGCATCATCCGCGATGCTCGCCACCGGGGATATACGGCCCGCGACACCATTCTACGCTGGCCCAAAGTTCGTCGAGGAGAGCATCACTGGATTTTCCCCTACCAGGAGAACGCCGATATTATGTTCAATTCGGCTCTGGTCTATGAAACAGCGGTGGTCAAACCCCTGGCCGAGCCGCTCCTACTCCAGATCGAGCCGGGAAAACCGGCCCACATCGAAGCCAAGCGGCTTCTCTCCTTCTTGCAATGGTTCGAGCCTTGCTCCCCAGAGTTGGTCCCTGACAACTCTCTACTGCGCGAGTTTATCGGCGGTTCGATTTTGCGGGATTATAAGCCGGGGTAACTCAATGTCATTAAGTTCGTAGCATCCCGAGTAGGTGAGCGTAGCGAAACCGTATC
>CAZWZZ010000489.1:0-5391 GCA_964638395.1 uncultured Caldilineaceae bacterium | reverse complement strand
CCGTGTGCTTGCCATCCAAAACTATCAACAGCGCCTTTATGCTCGTTACAAACAGGGCCTCAGCCTGCCGCTCACCTATCACTACTTCCACGGCAACCCGGTGCAGCCAGTGGTGCCGGTCGAGGCCACGGCCCGACCGGTATGCTTGATTGGTCACAGCCCACCCGCCCGCTGGGGGAGTGTAGGGCCGGAGCCGGCGCTGCCGGTCGGGGACATCTCCCATCCTTTTTCAAATGAGAGCTATTTTGATGGGCGGCGGGTCCGGCAGGGCGCGGCGGATTGGCTGAACCAACGGTATCTGGCCCCGCTGGGGCTGGGCCGTGAGCAGTGCTGGCTGACCTATCTGGTGCCGCTCTTTCTGTTCAAGGATGAGCATGTGGCTAAATACCGGCGGCTGGGCTGCCCCTGGCCGGAGCGGGAAACCTACAGCCAATTCCGGGAGATGGCTGGGCACAGCCTACCCTGGCTGGCCGAGGCGCTGGCTCTGATCCGCCCCCGGCTGGTCATCACGCTGGGCCGCGAGGTAGCTGAGGTGTTGCAGGCCGTGCCCGGCTTTAACCCGGAGGCGTTATTGGGCGGCCATCTGCAAGACCTGTGGCTCGATGAGGCGGTCTATCCGGCGCTGCATCTGGACGGGCCGGTTGCGCCGCCCCAGCATTTAATCGCCGGGCGGGAGGTGGTGGGGCGGTTGGTTAAGTGATTTCCATAACTAACTTGTAAATTTTACACTGACCGCCTCTTTTGACCGACCCCCACCCGGACATAAATGATCCGGGCTATCAAACCGCACCCCATCAAAGGGGTTCAACCGAAAAACCGGATTCATCCGGTGCTGTTGGATAGCTCGGCGAGTTCATCGCCGAGCGAGTGGCGGGGGCCAACAGGGGCAAGGTTTTGAAAACTACTTTAAGAAGGGGTAAGTAGTCGTTTCCTTACCAAAAAATTTAGAAGAGAGAAGAGAAGGGTATGAAAAAAATTGCCAAAGAGTTTTCACTGGCGCTAACTCTGGCTTTATTGTGGTTCGCCAGCGCCTTTTTTGCCGTCGAGGTCTGGTTGCCGACGCGGTGGGCCTTTCAGTGTGGGATGATAAACGCCATCTTGGGCACGTTGGCTCTGTACGCAGTCACCCGCACTGAAAAGGGGGCGAAGATGTTTTATGAGGGGCCAAGCAATGGCGGGTGGCTGATTATTGGCATGCTGTGGAGCGTGCCTGGGGTCTTCTTTATTTTGGGAGTTATTTGGTGGGGCTTGCGATTTTTGTTGCAATTGTTGGGGTATTGGAAATTTTAGCGCTGGAGCCAAAGATATGACACATAGAGTAAAACAAGGCAGATCAGGATGACGAGTGAGGCATGGCGTACCCCGGCACCCCGCTCTTTTAAGACGGGCCAAAAGAGAAAATCAAACGGTGTTTTATGGCTGGCGTCCTTCTTATAAAGCAGCAGATAGGCTTGCCGGAGATCACCGACCGAGGCAAAGGCGTAGAGGAAAACGAGGCCGGATAGCCCGGAAAAAATTATAAACCACAAGTGGCTCCCGTAGACCAAAGCGATGATCGGCAACGGCAGCAACAGCAGCCAGGCCAATAGACAGACGACGAAAGGGAAGAGTAAGCCAACCAGCCGCTCCCGACGGGTCAGGGGGCCAACCGGTCTCACCTGATGGTCGCCCCAGCGGTAGGCACACTGTTTGCCCACCAACCGATAACCGGCCACGTGTAGCAGTTCGTGCGGTATGAGTAAGTACCCTTCAAGTCGAGTCAGCATGCCCTCATTGTAGCATACCGGATGGGGCTTACAAAACTCAAATCTTAAACGTCTCTACGTTCATCAGAGAACCTGATACAACACCCAGAAAGGATATTATCACCATGCTCGATCAATTGAAAAATAACCGCTCTTTGCAATTTGGATTAGCCGCCCTGTTTTTGTTGACCTGCTTTGGCTGTCTGACCGTGACCGGCGTTCTCGTTTTGGTAGTCAGCCAGAGTGACGGCTCATCAGCCCCGATCCGGGCGGAGGCCACCCCCTTGCCGGCCCTGGCAACGGAGGCCTCGTCCCCGACCGACAGCCTGGCCGAAGCCGAAGCGCCGACCCCACCCGCCGCTGCTCAAGAGCCTGCTCCCGGCCCGGCCTCGTTGAGCGAGGAGAGCCGCCGGGCTTATACCGCGCTGATGCTGGTTGAGGGCAGTATCGTCATGCTGGAGGAGACGGCCAGCCAGGTGCAGACCGGCCAGAGTGACGGCCCGGAGACCTTTGGCCGGGTGTTGGGTATCGGTTTGATATTGAAAGCCACCGAAGAGGCGCTCCAACAGCCCGCGGCCGATCCGGCCCTGCAACCGGCCTGGGAGGCTGCCCGCGAAGCAGTACCTCTCATCCGGGAGACGATCCGCCGCTGGGTTGATAAGGAGATCGGCGCGGCGGAGGTGGCCTCGGCCCTGGAGCCGGCCCGAACGCAGATGGTCGAGGCGCTGCGGTTGGGGGATGACGCAATGGCCCAGTACGGGGTCGAACCGACTCAACTGGCTGACCTGCGGGAGACGGCCATGGCCGATCTGCGGCAGAGCATGACCGAGACGGAAGCGGTCCCGGAGGTGGAGCCGGAGCGCGAGGCCGACGCCGGCTCCACCGAGGCCGCGTCCCCGGCCCTGGAGATTGTGGCCACCCACGACTATATCGACACCATCGACTACCTGCACATCGTCGGGGAAGTGGCCAACCGCAGCGATAAACCACAGGCATTTGTCAAAGTGACCGCCACGTTGTATGATGAGGCCGGTACCGTCATCGAGACCGATTTCACCTACACCGCCATCGACATTGTGCCGCCGGGCCAGACGGTTCCCTTTGAACTATCAACCGATCAATACGCCAACCTGGCCGATTACAAGGTGCAGGTGCAGGGCCGCCCGGCCGACGAACTGCCTTACGCCGGGTTGAGCGTGGTCAACCAGAGCGACTATGTCGATGACATCGGCTACCGGCATATCGTGGGCGAGGTCAGCAACCAGGGCCAGGCCAGCGCCGAGTTTGTGCAGGTGGTGGCCTCTCTCTATGACGAGGCCGGGCAGATCGTCGGCACCGATTTCACCTATGCCGATCTGGATGTGCTGCCCCCCGGCGGCACCTCTCCCTTTGAGCTATCCGTTGGTGAAGTGGTTCAATTTTCGAGCTATAGCTTGCAGGTGCAGGGCCGGCCAACCGACTAACCGACCAACCGACTAACCGACGAAAGGACAACTCTATGCCCATCACCACCTTACCCGTCTATTCCAAATTGGCCGCCCAGACGGATATTCCCCCGGAAATTGCGGATAAATTGCCTGAAGGTTGGCACTTGTCTCAGCACCAGTTAGAAACCTATCGCGCCCTGATCGGCGGTGAGTACGATGTTATCTTCAACACGGCTATGACCGGCGATGGGAAGAGTTTGGCCGGACAGTTGCCGGTTTTGCTCAATCCGGCGGAGGAGAGCTTGCTGGCGTTGTATCCCACCAACGAGCTAATCCGTGACCAGGAGGGGCAACTGGAGCATACACGCAGGCGATGGCAAGCCCCTCTAAACATAAAACCGTTAAGCGGACAACGTTTGGATGATTTGGTCAGTGAGTATGATTTTACCCAACGGGCCGAGGCTATTTTGAGCCAGATTTTCAACAGTGACATTTTGTTGACCAATCCTGACATTTTTCACTATATAATGCAGCATTTTTACCGGCACAAGGGGGATGCCAGCGATACAATCATTGGTGAACTGGTGCGAGAATTTAGCCAGTTCACCTTTGATGAGTTTCATATTTTTGAAACGCCCCAAATCGTCAGCGTCATCAACGCTATGTTATTCATTGCTGAGATGGCCGGTAGTTTGCCCCATCGCTTTCTCTTTTTATCGGCCACCCCGGACAAGCAGATGGAAACTTTTCTGCAACGGGCGGGATTGCGTTATCTGTTTATCAATCCGGCGGAGCAGGATGGGTATCGACACACTGAGGAAGCCCCGGACCCGTCTCAATGGCGACGTATCTTGCATGCCTCAGATATTCATTTTGCCAGCGGGTTAGTTGAGGATTGGTTGGCCGAGAATCAGGCGGTTCTGCTTGATTTTTTCAGGCACAATACCCCCCACGCTAAAGGGGCGATTATTGTGAACAGTATTGCCGCCGCCAAACGGCTGACCCGGAGCTTGACCCCGATTTTCAAACAGTATGGGCTGGTGGTCAGGGAGAATACCGGCTTAACCTCGCAACAGGGCCGCGCCGCCTCGTATGAAGCGGATTTGCTGATTGGTACCTCCACGGTCGATGTCGGCGTTGATTTCAATATCAACTTTTTGCTCTTCGAGAGCCGCGATGCCGGCTCGTTTCTGCAACGGCTGGGCCGCTTGGGGCGACACGATGGCTATGAACGGCAGGGGCAATCGTATAAGTTTGAACAATTTGTGGCCTATGCCCTGGTGCCGTCGTGGATTCAAGATCGGCTATTCAAAAGCACGAAAAATGAGCCGGCCTTACTCAAGACTGGGGAAACATACAGTCGCCAAACGTTGATCGAGGCCATCGAGACGGCTTATCCGCCCACGGCTAATTTCGGGGCTTACAGCCGCGATTGGGGCAAGTTTCAATCACTCAACGTGATCCGAAACCTCAGCAATCCGACAATCCGCACCCAATATAGCCACACCCGCGACCGGCTGGGGCAGCGGTACGAAACCACGTTTGACATCGAGTTACGAAAGGTTTGGGGGCATAAAAAATATCTGGCCCCCGAACTGTTTAGCGAGGCCATTTCTTTCAGAGGCGGCAGCTATTTCCAATGTGCTATTCTGGACAACACCGAAGCGGGCCAAACCGACCAGCCCAAATTGGCCGATCTGTTTATGCTGGCGGCCAACGGCCGGCTTGAGGAAATCAGTAAAGCTGACTTTTACCAGGCTGTTGAGCGGGCAAAACTGTACCGGCCCCGTTTTGAGCGGGCCAATTATCCCCACGGCCCGCTGGCCTACTACCGGCTGATGGGCTGGCGGGATGAACGGCACGAGACCGACCTCCGGCTGCATCAAAATATCTTTGAGTGGGGGGCGGAACAGTGGGGGCAAGCGGTCATTGTGTCGGGCTGGCGGCTGGACAGCTTCATTCCCGGCAAGGATAAACTGAACCGGATTTTAGAGCGGCGTCCCCTCCCGGCCACGCTCTGTCAGGCTTACCGACATCCGGTCGAGTTGAAGCGGCGCTTACGGTTACCGCTGCTTTTTCCGATTTTTCAATTTACCAGCCTGGATGATGTGTCTGGCTGTGTGGCTTTTGGCCGGGAGGCGCTGCTGTTACACACCCTGCTTATTCGCCGCAAGGATATTGATTGTACGGGGGAGAGCGTCGGAGCGTTTATTTTTTGA
>CAZWZZ010000488.1:0-5393 GCA_964638395.1 uncultured Caldilineaceae bacterium | reverse complement strand
GCGGACAGCGTTTTCGACGGTTTTGGGGGGGACGCGTGGTTTCGGGCGCTGGTGGGGGTTGTTGGGGGGACGACAGCGGATGGGTGAATGGAGTGGATGGGGGATTGAGGGGGTGGCTGCCAGCCGCTGCTTCTGCCAGCCTTCCAAATCTGCTAACCTTCCACGCCGCCAACAATTTGCCCTACCCCAGAGGGCAGATTACAATATCCACAAAAGAACACCAAATGCTCTTTGAAGGGCGTTCAATCCAACGCCCCTTGCTTGAAAATTGGGAGGCCCCATGAAAACAGTCACCCCTACAGAACTTAGAGCCAATATATACAAACTACTTGATGAAGTCCTACAGACCGGCTTACCCCTGGAAATAAAAAAGGGAGATCAGCGATTACGAATCGTGCCTATTGCACAGAAAGATAAATTCCAAAACCTGATCCCAAGACCGGACGTGATTCGGGGGGACCCCGAATCGCTAGTAGCGCTCAATTGGGAAGAAGCGGTGACCCTTGATTTCCCTTGATACGCACGGCGTGGTGTGGCTATATGCAGGGTTGGTCGAGAAATTTAGCCAGGCTGTCCGCCAGTTAATAAATGACCAGGATGTTTATATCTCTCCCATTGTGCGCCTGGAGTTGCAATATTTGTATGAAATTCAACGGATCACCGTTGATGTAGATGCGATTGTTACAGATTTGTCCGGTCAGATAGCACTCCAAGTTTGTAACGAACCATTTAACCTCATCGTCACCCAAGCATTGAAATACACCTGGACCCGTGATCCATTTGATCGCTTGATCGTGGTCAATGCCGCATTGAATGACAACGTCTTGCTATCGAAAGATCAGACGATTCTGAAAAATTATCCCCACGCCAAATGGTAGCGCTGAGGAGTAAGTTAAGATGGCTTCACAAAAAATCACCCTGCCGGTGCTGGGCATGACCTGCGCCAACTGCGCTACGACGGTGGCCCGGAACGCCAAAAAGGTGGACGGCGTTAGCGAGGCGGCGGTCAACCTCAGTACCGACAAAGTGACCGTTAGCTACGACCCCAAAACGGCCACGCCCCAGGCTGTTATCGAGCGCATCGAGCGGGCCGGGTATAAGGTTCCGCTGGCCAGGCTGGAACTGCCCATCACCGGGATGACTTGCGCCAACTGCGTCAACAGCGTCGAGCGGACCTTACGCAAAAAAGTGCCCGGCATCCTGGAGGCGACCGTCAACTTTGCCACCGAAAAGGCGACCGTCACCTACATCCCCGGCGCGGTCGGCCAAGCGGAGATGGTGGCCGCCATCGAGCGGGCCGGGTATGGCGTCGTCCGGGCCGAGAATCCCGCCGATCTGGTCGATGCCGAGGCCGCCGCCCGCGCCGCCGAAATCAGCGACCAGACCCGCAAGCTGTTCGTCGGCCTCTTTTTCAGCGGCCTGCTCTTCTTCATTGCCCACAACTGGCTCTTTCTGTTTATCACCGCCTACGGCTTCGACTCACTGGAAAATTGGGTCTACCCCTGGTGGGTCAATTTTGTGCTGTGGCTGCTGGCCACGCCGGTCCAGTTTTACACCGGGCGGGATTACTACGTCAACGCCTACAAAAGCCTGCGGAACGGTGCGGCCAATATGGATGTCCTGGTCGCCCTCGGCTCCTCGGTGGCCTATTTCTACTCGGTCATCGTCACCATCGGCCTGCTCAGCGCCCCGACCTATTTTGAAACGTCGGCTATGATTATCACCCTCATCAAGATCGGCAAGCTGCTGGAGGCCCGGGCCAAAGGCAAAACCAGCGCCGCCCTCAAAACGTTGATCGGCCTGCAAGCCAAAACCGCCCGCGTCGAGCGGAACGGCCAGACCGTCGATGTCCCGGTCGAGCAGGTGGCCGTCGGCGATGCCCTCCTCGTCCGGCCCGGTGAGAAAATCCCGGTCGATGGCGTAGTCATCAGCGGCCACTCCGCCGTCGATGAGTCGATGCTAACCGGCGAGAGCCTGCCGGTCGATAAGAGCGTCGGGGATGAGGTCATCGGGGCCACCCTCAACAAGCAGGGGTTGCTCAAGATCGAAGCGCGGAAAGTCGGCCAGGAAACGGCCCTGGCCCAGATCGTGCGCCTGGTCGAGCAGGCCCAGGGATCGAAAGCACCGATTCAGGCGTTGGCCGATAAAATCGCCGCTGTGTTCGTGCCTGTTGTGATCGTCATCGCCCTGTTGACCTTCGGCCTGTGGCTCCTCAGCGGGGCTTCCTTCACCACGGCCCTCATCCGTTTCGTGACCGTCCTGCTCATCGCCTGCCCCTGCGCCCTCGGCCTGGCCACGCCCACGGCCATCGTCGTCGGCATGGGCAAGGGCACTCAGTACGGCATCCTATTCCGCAACAGCGCCGCCCTGGAGTTGGCCCACAAGTTGAAGACGGTCATCCTGGATAAAACCGGGACATTAACCGAAGGCCAACCGGCGGTCACGGATGTGGTCAGTGGTCAGTCGGCGGTGGACAGTGGTCAGTGGTCAGTGGTTGGTGGTCAGTCGGCGGTGGACAGTGGTCAGTGGTCAGTGGTTAGTGGCCAATCGTCAATCGCCACGGACAACGGACAACCGACAACGGACAACGGACAACGGACAACGGACAACGAACAACGAACAACGGACAACGAACAACGGACAAAGAACAACGGACAACGGACAACGGACAACGGACAACGGACAACCGACATCCTCCGCTGGGCCGCCTCGGCCGAACGTGGCTCGGAGCATCCGCTAGGGGCGGCGATTGTGCGGGCGGCGACGGAGGCGGGGTTGGTTTTGAGCGAACCGGCGGCCTTTGAGGCCCGGGCCGGGCAAGGGGTCACGGCTCAGGTGGAGGGGCATCAAGTAGTGTTGGGCAATTTGCGGCTGATGGAGCGGGAGCGGGTCGAACTGAATGGCCTGCGAGAGAAGGCGGAGCGGCTCCAGGCCGAGGCTCGGACGGCGATGTGGCTGGCCGTCGATGGCCAGGCCGTGGGGCTGATCGGTGTGGCCGACCGGCTCAAGCCGGAAGCGGCGGAGGCGGTGGCTGCGCTCAAAGGACTGGGCTTGCGGGTGGTCATGGTCACCGGGGATAACCAAACCACGGCCCAAACCATTGCCGCCGAGGCCGGTATCGGCGAGGTGCTGGCCGAGGTGTTGCCCGGCGACAAGGCGGCCCACGTGGCCCGGTTGCAGCAGTCGGGCCGCAAGGTAGCGATGGTCGGGGACGGCATCAACGACGCGCCCGCTCTGGCTCAGGCGGATGTGGGGATCGCCATCGGCACGGGGACCGACGTGGCCATCGAAACGGCCGGCATCACCCTCATCGGCGGCGACCTGCGGGGCGTCAGCCGGGCCATCCGCCTCAGCCGGGCCACGATGCGGACCATCAAGCAGAATTTGTTCTGGGCCTTTGCCTACAACGTCCTGCTCATCCCCATCGCTGCCGGGCTGCTGGCCGTGCTGTTCCCGAATTTGCCGGTCTACTTGCAGCAACTTCACCCTGTGGCCGCCGCGTTTGCGATGGCTTTTAGTTCGGTGACGGTGGTGGGCAATAGTTTGCGGTTGCGGGGGCGGGAGATTGCGTGATTGGGAGTTTAGGAGATCGAAGGCGATTGGCTTTTTGGAACGGCAGCGTAACATCTCCGTTGATCTGGTTGAGTTAGACAGAACTCCGGACTATCTACGCCAGCGTATCTTGACCGAAGGGCAATGTCTATTTACGGGCAGCCTGATGTCAAGTTAATGTGAACCATCCCACTTATTCCGAACCATCCCTCAAAAGGATTATGCTATGACTGATATTATCAACTGGGGCGTTCTGGGCAACGCCACCATCGCTCGCGTGTGCGTCATTCCAGCTATCCAAAAATCGAGGAACGGGCGCGTCCGGGCCGTCGCCAGTCGTGCCCCGGAGCGGGCGGAAGCGTTGGCCCTGGCCCACGACGTGCCCCACGCCTACGGTAGCTACGAGGCATTGCTAGCCGACCCGGCTATCGACGCAGTCTACATCCCGCTGCCCAACCACCTCCACCACCCCTGGACGATGCGGGCGCTGGCCGCCGGAAAGCACGTGCTGTGTGAAAAGCCGTTGGCTCGTAACGCGGCTGAGGCCCAGGAAATGGTAGATGCCGCCGCCGCTGCCGATTTATTGTTGATGGAAGCCTTTATGTACCGCTTCCACCCCCGCAGCCGGAAAATAAAGCAACTTGTGGATGACGGCGCTCTCGGCGAGCCACGTTTGATACGAACGGCCTTCACCTTTAATTTGGGCGACGGCGACAACATCCGCCTGCATCCGGAGATGGGCGGCGGGGCGCTACTGGACACCGGCTGCTACGGCGTCAGCCTGGCCCGCTGGCTGCTGGGCGCGGAGCCAACCGGGGTGCAGGCCCAGGCGGTCTACGGCCCGACCGGCGTGGACCTCAATGTTGTGGGGACGCTCCGTTTCGAGAGCGGGGCGCTGGCTGTGATCGAGGCCAGCTTTGTGTCGGCCTTGCAACAAACCTACAGCATCATCGGCAGCGCCGGGGCCATCGAGTTGCCCCACGATGCCTTTATTCCCTGGGAAAAAGAGGCCCGCTTCTCCCAACGTGGCGTCGAGGATGAGGCGGGTGACATTCACACTATCCCCGGCGCGGATGAGTACCAATTGATGGTCGAGCATTTCGCCGAAGCGGTGTTGGGCCAAGCGCCGCTGGCTTTTGACCCGGCGGATAGTGTGCGGTCTATGGCCGTGTTGGATAGGTTGGCGCGGGCGGCCGGAACGAGTCAATAATATCCAGTTGCTCCGATGAACAGACAAGACAGAAAGGTTGACAAGAATAAAATATATCGCTTTATACTTAGACAATATCTTGACAAATTATAAAAATCGTGTTATTCTAGCGGCATAGATTTCCTGGAAATAGAACCTGTTCTCCAAACTAAGACATTCTAAAACATTGAAAAACGGAGCTTGATCTATGTCAACAATGACTATCGGCAATATTCAAATCAGAGCAAACGGGGGGTTGGTTCCGGTTTGTGCCTGGTGCAACCGGATACGGGACGAGCAAAGAAACTGGCACCGGTCCAACCTGTCTTCACTTCAAACCGAACACCAAATCACCCACACGATTTGCCCTGATTGTTCACACCAGACGATGCTTGCCTTCAGGTGAGTCTTTCATTCATCATTTTTGTGAGCATAGCGGTGCGGCCTGAGCCGACCTAAAAACGGGATGCGGAGGGTAATAAAGTGGATAAATTATTTGAAAACCAACGGTGGCTGCTGGCCTGGCTGTGGGTCGGGTTGGCAATCCCCGGAGTAATCGTCGGGACCAATCTATTGTGGGGCAGCTCCACCCTGCGAGTCATTCCCGCCGGGGCGGCGCTGCCGGTCGAAATCGAAGCTGTCACTGCGGGGA
>CAZWZZ010000487.1:0-5398 GCA_964638395.1 uncultured Caldilineaceae bacterium | reverse complement strand
ATTGAAACCTGAGTCGGGGTCTACACTGAAACATTTAGGACCGGGCGTTGGCGGATTTACCTCAACAGTTAAGACATTATTTTCTATCGTCGATTGACCATTCGGATTGGTAACAATTAAGTCATAACTGCCCTCCGGTGGAAAGGTCGGAATAGTTCCCCGCAGAGTCGTGCCATCACCACCCAACAGTTGAAAAATGTTTTGGCCGTTCGGTCCACGCAACTCGGCCCGGAAGCCTTGAGCGGCTGGTCTAAGGTTTGTTCCGGTGCAGGTAAAATCGCGACGTTGGTTGCTCGGTGTAGGTGTCAAGGCAGGTGTTGCGAGTGACAATTCGTACCTTATCAGGCCGGGTGTGCAATCGAATATAACTGGCCTGTTTGTAGTTGGGGCCGGCGTTGTTGGTATTCTGGGCGGCGTGACGTTGGTTCCGGTGGTGGCCGTCGGCGTTGGTGTCAAAGTTGGTGGGGTAAAGGGGAGATAAATAATTTCTCCGGGCCGGATGGTGAACGAGTCCAGACAATTGTTATCAAACAAATCGGCCACACTCAGCCCAACTCGCGCCCCCAATCTATCCAGCGTATCGCCAACCTGGACGACGTACTCTACCCAATCAGATGGGGTCCGAGGGCAACGCCCCTCCTCCTCTTCTTCGACGACGGTTGGTGTCGCTGTCGCTGTCGGGAGCGGGGGGGTGGGCGATGGTGTATTGGATGCCGGGGGAGGAAGCGTATTGGTGGGCGTTGGGGTCGGCGGGACAGGTGTTGGAGTGGCAGTGGGGCTTGGTGTTGTCGATGGGGTTGGATTGTCGGGTGGTGATGGCGGTGGGATTAACTCAAGTCCCAGAAGGCAGCCATTATTCATTTGTAATTCCGCATAATGGAAGATACGTTCTGAAGTGGCGTTAAATGTTTGTGTCTGTTCTGGGCCGGCTGTTAAAGGCAGTGGCCCGACTAGAGTTTGGCGGGCGGGATCAAGGGCAACCAGCGAACCGTTAGCTGTCTCGGCCCGGTTGAAAACCTCGACCGCTATTTGACGTACCCTGGCTTGCGTCGGCAGAAAATTGATTTGCAATAATTCATCTTGCACAGGAATATCGAGGCGACCATCATTGTTACAATCTTCTAGGGCCGTCTCCAGTGAATTGCCCGACGTCAGACCCGGATCCAAAATCAGATCAATAAAGCCTTGAGCCCCGGCCAGACGGACCCGGTAGAGCAGGCCCCGCTGAATGACCGGCGGCATGGCTTGGACAAAATCATCACCATCAACCCTGGCCTGGGCAGCCTGCCAGATGGCGTCGCCGATTTCGCCTGGGTCCTGACCCGCTCGTAGGTTATCGAGCCATTGTGTGATTACGTCAATGGAAAAGGGAAGGGGCTCATTTGCTTCCCTGAGCGGAGAAACCCACCAGGCTTGTGCAGCCGCGAGTGGTCTAGGAGGGCGAGCCTGGTTGTTGTCGATAAGGGTCGCGGTCAGGTCGTTGTCCGTGGCCTCAAGAGCTACCACCCATAAAAGCGGGTTATCATTTTCGCGGGCGACGATGAACTCAGTACCGGTTGCTGTGGTGCTAACAATCCTGGCAAAGCCGTCGAAGGTAGCCGACTCAACGGTGAGACGTTTGGCAACCGTTCTGTCGGCGTTAAAATCGTTGAATATCGTGCCCAGACTGTGACTCAAACGAATTAATTCCGACTCCGGCTCATGCACGACGGTGTTCAACCGGCCCTGACGATACAACTCTGTAACCAACCCATCAGCGAACGTAAGTTTGGCCGCACCGTTATCACTAACGCTGACACCGTCATTATCCATCAATACCGTCGACTCCGGAGCCGGTAATGCATCAAGCCGGTTCTCTGCACTTCTGTCAATCAGGACATCGTTACGCTGTGACTCCACGGCTAAATCTGGAACAGGAGACATCCCAGAGAAAGAGCTAAGAAGAATGGCAAAGAGAATGACTAACGTTGTTACGACAATGATGACAATTGCAACTGGGTTGTCCCAAAATTTCATAAAACCTCTCTCCCGTACAAATTAAACTTTGTGGCACAATCTTAAGCTCGTTCTCCAAAAAATTATTTTTATTGGGGTGTGGCACCCTCATTCTTGGAATTGACTCCCCAAAAAAAACTGAACCCGGTCACGGCCCCCAGAGGAAATAACCACCAGGTCGTCAGGCTAAGAGAAAAGAGGAATGTGCCAACGATCCAGAAAACAATCATACCGGCTACTATAGTTAAAAAGAGATGTACCGACATCCCCAGTCTTAGGGGGGCTGTGGCCGTTCCCATCAAACCAAAGCCCAGTAAAAGGGCAGCTGCCAATGTATATACCGCAGATCTTCCGCCCCCCATTATCAATTCAATAAAAATGAACATGCCCATTCCTAGCAAGAGGGCACTTAACAAGGCCATCACTACCCAGAGTTGGGTAGGCCGCGCAAAATCTTGTAACCGACGCAACATGGCAGTTGTAAACGTACTGCATGTAACGGCCACGGAGACGATTATTCCGGTGATGAAGGCGGCCACTACCAAAGTCTCCGGGTTTTGGGATACATTAGAGAGATTACGTTCTGAGAGAAATAAACCTATAATACCCAACCCTCCCAAAAAACCGCCCAAAGCCCCACGCAGCGTCTTATCTAAAATTTCAGAGCGGTATCGTTGCCAACGTGTGCGTCGTACATCTGGCCAAATACGTCGCTGCCAATCAGCCGGTAGAAAATCTTGGCTGTCCGGTGCTACGTCACGAATCCTGACCAGAGCTTCGTGGGTTTCGTGATGGTGATTAGCCTTACCCGTATCGATTAGCGTCCTCAGGGCAACTCGTCCGGCATTTTGACCATTTTTACGAAACCAGACAGCAATTGTCTGGGCGGCTTGTTGTCTCACCTGCCGGTCTGAGTCGGAATAGGCTGCTTGAGCAACGAACGAGGCAACTTCAGACCGGGGAAAATCTCGGAGATGTTCTGCTGCTCGCTGCCGAGCCTGGCTATCTTCGTGGCTCAGGAGTTGTAATAAGACTTTTTGACGAATCTGGCGGGGCAGTTGGGCTTGCCAATAGGTTATTTGGTCGGCATAACTGGCCGCCGCCGCATAAATCATTTCACTTTCCTCTAGGGAAAAATCGATCTGGTGTCGCTGTTCGTTAATCAAGCGTACATCATCAGGAGATAGGAGCCGTTGTCGCTGTTGCCATTCAGGTAAAGCTGTGCGGATAATTTCCAAAGCGTACTGCTTTTGTCGAAAATCGTCGCCAAGCCAACTGATAATGCGACTGACGAGGTAATCGTGGGTCAATTCGTAAGCTACGGTTGGTCGGTTCGCACCTTGTCTTGATACGTCTATCTTATAACGTTGTAACAGACGCAGCATGGTCAAACGATTTAGAAGTCGTTCGGCTTCCTCTGGAGAATGATGAACTGTGCGAGCCAGATCATTCAGAGTAAGGCGTTGTTTGACTCCCTGGCTGGTAATCAACGCCCCTAGTAGCGCCCGCACAATTTTTTGTTCGGCCTCATCAGGAAATTCGGCGGCAATTGTCGCTTCTAAATAGCCGCCCAGAATAGCCTCGGCCCCGTCTTCTTGTTTCAATTCGGCCAATGTAATTTGGGTTGACTCAGGCTGCGTACCACGCGCTTCGATGGCCGACCAGGCGAATCTTTTAACCAGATGATCACAGACAATCTGCAACTGTGGAGGCTGAACCCCGCCATGATTCCCTTCGTATAATTCATCTAACAGCTTATCAACCAAGGCGGCTTCCCAGGTAATCTTGAAGGCTCTGGCCGGTTCCTCGATAGCTGCCTGAGCCGCTTGTCGGCCTAGCCGCTCCAGACGAAAGCGTACTTCGAGGATATTGGGGATGGTCGCAGCCAGCGTCCCCAACCGTCCCAGAAAATCCTCTCGGATTACCAGCACTAGACGAAGATGCAGCCCATTATCACCTAGCAGACTGCTTAAATTTTCGAGGGCGATCTGCCGTTCAGCCTCATCGTAGACCAAGAAGAACTGCTCAAACTGATCTATCGCTAAAACGACAGGCCCCTCGATCAATGCTTGCCAGGCCCGAATCATTTGATATATATTTTCATCTTTTGAAAATGAAGGTTTGTGAGGCCAATTGACTTGAAGAAAACTCTGACGCAGCTTTTCTAACAATGGTTGGCCCTTGGTCGGTTCGCAGACCATCAACGGCGTTTGTTCTTTTGCTAACAGAGGGCCGGTGCCGGCTTGTAGTAGGCTACTTTTACCGGTACCCGACTCCCCATACAGAACGGTAATGGGATTTGCCAAAATGTGATCTTTAAGACGAGAACTTTCTTCGTTGCGTCCGGCAAAGATAGCCGCATCCGCAAGAGTAAAACTTTCCAACAATTTGTATGGGGAGTTGGGTAGGGTCTGGTCTTCGAATCGAGGCGTTAGTAATTGTGGCTGAATCGTTTCTTTTTTGATAGCCAAGGCTAGGGTTTGCAGAAAAGGGAGCATCTCTTTCGTGTAGATTTTAATAGGTTTGCCCCGCCAATACGCCAACTCATTTTGGGGTAACGTCGAAGCGATAATCGCATAAGCCGGACGAGTGTGTTCGCCGAAACGTTTCTCGATTTTACGAAAGAAGCGGCGAAACATATGGCTACTCAAATCATTGCCCAAGAAAATCAGCGTTTTAGTGACAAAGAGCGCCCAGATTAGATCGCTCATCGTTGGGAAATCTGTGGTGAACTCCTCTATAGCTTCGGTTGTTAACACAAGCGTTTTGGGATGATCGATATCCCCTCGCATTTTGATGAGCGTAATTTGTGACTCATCGAAATAGGGTACACTCGAGCTTTCGAGAATAGTCCTGTAATCTTTACGGCGTAGGAAGAAGGCTTCCTCTAACCGTCTATCAAAAATAGTGGTAATGATTTTTGCGCTTGGCGGCAATAGTCCGATTAAGGAGTCGTAGAGGGGGGCCGGTTTTCTATTAAGATTTCTCAGAGCCATCCTCAAAAAGTTGATGAGAGGTTGGTCGCCCCTTTCCTGATCGACATAAGCTTGAGCCACGTCCGAAAAATTGCCACCCTGAGGCAGAGTATATAAGCGTTTCTTAACCAAATAGCTGCTTATTTGGGCTAATGGTGAGGGTTCGCCCGGGGCTAGACTGAGGCCGGCATCCACGAAAAAGACGGCATTACCCCCCACAATTTTTTCAGCAAGTTCATTCACCAGGTCCATCTCTCCAACCTCCCTTATAACCACTGCCCACCTCTGAAACGCCAACGGGGAAATATAATCCGCAATGGCCCTTGCGATGCCAGAAAGACAAGCAACCAGACAATGCTATAATGCGTCAGAAACCAACCGATTGACAACGTCGGGTTAACACCAGGCAGGTTAACGATTTGAAGTAC
>CAZWZZ010000486.1:0-5398 GCA_964638395.1 uncultured Caldilineaceae bacterium | reverse complement strand
GTATATCAATGGAAATCTTGGTGTAACATTATGCAAACCAACCGCAAAGTGATGATTACCCGCCGCCGGCGGCGGCGACTACTGCAACAAAAACCGAAAATATTTCTCTACCTGCTCAATTTTGTCTTACTCATCGTTGCTCTTGTAGCCGCTTTCTTTATCATCAACGTTTTGGCCGCTGCCGGCTCGGCCTATGCCGTTTACGATAGCTTTGCCCGGCAACTGCCCGACCCGACTGCCATCGAGACGGAGCAGGAAGATTTTGAAACGACCAAAATCTTCGACCGCACCGGCCAAACGCTGCTTTACGAGTTGTTCGACCCGTTTCGGGGCGACCGGAGCTATGTCCAACTGAATGAAATCCCCGAATTTTGCCGCGAGTCGACGATTATCCTGGAGGATAAAAGTTTTTATCAAAACCCCGGCTTCGACCCCGAAGGGATTGCCCGTGCCTTCTGGCAGAATCTGCAAGGGGAGCGTATTCAGGGGGGGAGTTCGATCACCCAACAGCTCATCAAAAATATCTTGATCGAAGAAGAGGAGCGAACCCAGCTCTCCTACACGCGGAAGGTCAAAGAAATCATCCTGGCCACGGAGATCACCCGTCGCTATACGAAAGACCAAATCTTGGAGTGGTATTTCAACACCAACTCCTATTTCAACCTGGCCAACGGCATCGACGCAGCGGCCCAGGTCTATTTTGATAAACCCGTCAGCGCCCTGTCCAGAGCCGAATGTGCGATGTTGGCGGCCATTCCCCAGAACCCTTTCTACAACCCGATTGACAATCCCGACATCGCCAAGAACCGGCAGCGGATTACCCTCAACCGGATGGTCGAGGAGGGGGCGCTGACTGAGGCCGAGGCGGATGAAATCTATGCCCAGGCGACCGCCACCCGGCAACTCCGGGAGCGGTTCGATATTCTGGCCCCCCACTTCTCCATTTACGTCGAAGAGCAGCTCAAGCGAGCGCCCCAGAAATACAACATCGAAGATTTAGACCAGGTGTATCGGGGTGGCCTCAGAGTTTATACGTCGGTTGATTTAGACCTGACCCAAAAGGCCCAAGATATTGCCAAAGCCCAGATCGAGGATTTGACAGAAAATGGCAACAACGCCAGCAACGCCTGCGTGGTTTCTATTCGGCCCAAAACCGGCGAAATCCTGGCTATGGTCGGTAGCATCGACTATTGGGATGATGAAAATGACGGTAATGTCAACGTCTGCACCGCCGACCCCGGTCGCCAACCTGGCTCATCCTTTAAGCCGTTCAGCTATTTGACTCTCTTCGCGCAGGGCAAACACAACCCGGCCACGATGGTCATGGACGTGCGCCAATCCTTCCCCGACGCGCCCAACCCGCCCTACGTGCCCGAAAATTACGACCGTGAATATCACGGCCCGGTGCGTCTGCGTAATGCCTTGGCCAACAGCTACAATATCCCCGCCGTGTGGGTCACCCACCAGGCCGGCATCAAAAATATCATCAACACGGCCCACCGCATGGGTATCACTACCCTCAACGCCGACTATTACGGCCTGGCTCTGACATTGGGCGGGGGTGAGGTCAAGCCGATTGATATGGCCTATGGCTACAGTGTTCTGGCCAATCTGGGCGATATGGCTGGTCAGCCGGTGCCGGATGTGGAACGGCGGCCCGGCCATCGCACACTTGAACCCGTGGCCATTCTGCGTATCGAGGATAAGCTGGGCAACGTCCTGTATGAATACAAAGAGCCGACTATCGAGCAGGTCATCGATCCCGCCCTGGCCTACATGATGGCCGATATTATGTCGGACAACCGCGCCCGTACCCCAGCCTTTGGGGCCAACAGCGATCTCAAGCGGGGCTTTGAGGACCGGCCCATCGCCGCCAAGACCGGCACGACCAATAACTTCCGGGATAACTGGACGGTCGGCTTCACGCCGCAGTTGGTCACCGCCGTCTGGGTTGGTAACAATGATAACGAGCCGATGGAGGATGTCACCGGCCTGTCCGGGGCGGCCCCCATCTGGAACGAAGTGATGAGCTACTATCATCAAGATTTGCCGGTCGTCAATTGGGAAGAGCCGCCCGGTCTGACCAGAGTTGGGGTCGATGCGCTGTCCGGGCTGTTGCCGGGCGACCATACCCAGAGGACGGTCACCGAAATATTTTTGGAAGGGACGGAGCCGACTCAGCGGGACAATGTGCATCAAGCCTTCCGGGTCAACCGCGAAAACGGCAAATTGGCCACGGCTTACACCCCCCCGGAGCTGGTCGAAGAGCGGGTCTATGAAATTTATCCACCCGTTGCCGCCGACTGGGTCCGGGAGAACGGTATTCCGCAACCGCCGACCGAATATGACGACAGCATCGGCCCCGCCGTCAACCTGGGGCCGGTAGCCATCATCAACCCGCGCCCGTATGAATATGTTCAGGGGGGGGTGGTTATCACCGGCAATGCCCAAATCGACGGCTTCCAACTGTACCGGATGGAGTATGGCAAAGGGTTGAACCCCTCCGAATGGATACAATTGGGGGGCGACCACAACAACCAGGTGGATAATGGCCCGCTGGAGTTTTGGGATACAACGAATGAAGAGGAGGGGCTGTACACGCTGCAATTGACGGTTCTGCGGGGGGACCAAAGCCTGGAGCGCAAGGCGGTGCAGGTGACGGTCGATAACACGCCGCCGTATGTCGATATTATCAATCCTGAGCCGGACAAGGTGTACGAAATGGAAGCGGATGAATGGATCAACTTCCAGGTGGATGTCGTCGATAACCTGTCGATGGATCGGGTCGAATATTACATGAACAACGAAAAGGTCGGGGAGAGTACGGTCGCTCCCTATACCATGAAGTGGAACATTGAAATGGTTGACGAACCGGTGTATGGCATGCAGTCCACCATTCAACGGCCCGTCGTTCTAACTCAGACCGACGGCTCGACCATCACCGGCACCGAGTATGTCCAGGTGACGGATCTGCTGACCCTGACCCAGACGGTGACCGACCCGGATGAGCTGGCTAACTGGCCCGAAGGCTTCGCTCCCGAGCGATTCATCGGGTACCAGAAGGTCTACTCCGGCGGGTTCACCATCATCAGCACCACCAACACCTACACCGAGTCCCACCTCATTCACGTCATCGCCTACGACTCGGCCGGGAATGAAACAAAAACCGAACCGTTCCGGGTTCAGGTCACCCACGAAAAAGAGGATGATGAGGAGGAGGAGGGTGCCGAAGGAGAGGATGGCGAAGCCTTCCTGGCCCCGGCCCTCATCCCCAGAGAGGAGGCGTATGGGTATACAGCACCCAAACGGCTTTGGCAGCATCCCCGTTTCTTTTGAAATGAGTGACCTATGTTGATTTTAGTGACGAATGATGATGGCATCGACGCCCCGGCCCTCGTGCCCTTGAAGCAGGCGCTCGACACTATTGCCGAGACTCTCGTTTTTGCCCCGGATCGGAATTGGTCCGCCTCCGGCCATCCCAAAACGATGCACAAGCCGCTGCGGGCCGACCCGCTCAAGCTGCCCGACGGCAGCGCCGGCTTCGTTTCGACCGCCCCGCCGCCGGATTGCGTGGCCCTGGCTCTGTTGGGCGTCGTGGAGCGGCGGCCGGATATGGTCGTCTCCGGCATCAACCACGGGGCTAATCTGGGGCACGATGTTTTCTATTCCGGCACGGTGGCCGCCGCCGTCGAAGCCACGATTGAAGGGCTGCCGGCGATTGCCTTTTCCCGTGTCCGGAAAGATGAGGATGATGCGGAGGCTCTTTCGCGGGGGGCGTATGATGATAAATTGGAAACTCGTGAACAGCCTGTCGATTACGGACCCATCGCCGCTTTTTGCGCCCGTTTCACCCAAAAGGTGATCGACCACGGCCTACCGGCCAACACCTTTCTCAACGTCAACCTGCCTAACGTGCCCTGGCCGGACATCAAAGGGGTGGAGTTAACCCGTCTCGGCCACCGCGTTTACCAGGATAAGTTAGTCACTCGCCAGGATCCCCGGGGCCGGCCCTACTACTGGATCGGAGGGTTGCCGCCCAGAGGCGTGGCCGACCACGGTACCGACATCTGGGCTATGGAAAACGGGCTGATCTCCGTCACCCCCATCAACCTCGATATGACCGCCCACCACATTCTCGAAGATATGAAACGGTGGCGCCTCGAAGAATTAGCCTTGTAAAACGTAAGGCATAAAACGTAACGGTTTTTGGCTAGTGTCAATCCTGCGCTTTGCGTTTTACGTTTTACGACGTTGTCAACTAAATTTCTTGACAGCCTGAACCATCCCTAATTGTTAGATATGTTTCATTAGACCTATGGCTTTTCAACCCTACCCCACCCGCAGTGGATTTATCTCGCTCGGCGTCACTGTTGTCGCCGGGCTAGTCGCTGTATTGCTGCTCGACACTCTTCTGCAACAAACCGCTCCGCCCCCTATTTTTGGGTTACTGCTCGGCTTTCTTGTGACCATGACTATTTTTCTGGCCGCCCTGTATTGGACGGTCGTCGCCTTTCGCTTGCAGTATCAGCTTAACCGCAACGGCCTGGCCATTCAGTGGGGGCCGTCCCAATATCTGGTTCCGTTCGAGCAGATCAAGGCCATCATCCCCGGCCACGACTGCTCGGCCCAGCCGACCTTCAAGGGCATCAATCTGGCCGGGCTGCGCGTCGGCCGGGGCGACCTGGCCGAGTATGGTGTCCTGAAATTCCATACCACCGCTCCCTTCGCCGACAGTCTGCTCGTCGTCACCGCCGACCAATCTTACATCATCTCTCCCGACCGGCCCGCCGATTTTATCAAAGCGTGGCAGCGTCGCCAGAGCGTCGGGACCACCCAGCAGTGGCAGGCCGGGCTTGACGCCCATTGGCCGCTCAACTTGCCCCTCTTCACCGACCGTTTAGCCCAACTATTTTTCGGCCTCTCCCTGCTGATTTGCCTGGCCCTGTTCGGCTACCTGACCCTCATCTATGCCGACCTGCCCGCCTCCCTGCCCATCCGCTTCGACGCCCTCGGCCAACCCGACCGCATCGCCGCCAAATCGGCCCTGGCCATTTTCCCGGCGGTGGGAGTCGTCGTTTTGGGTTTAAACACCCTGCTCGGCATCTTCATCTATACCAAAGAGAAAATCGCCGCCCACCTGCTGTGGGGTAGCACGGTCATTCTGGAACTGTCTCTGTGGGTGGCGCTTTTACAGATTACGGCGTAGCGACTCCAATCTTTTGATGAAACACAGCAATACCACTCTCCCCTGGACCCGCCTCGACTGGCTCAACCTCCTCCTCTTCGCCCTCCTCGTCAGCCTCTTCTTCTGGCGCATCCTGACCCCCAACCTGGCCGACCGCCAATCCTTCCCGCCCGGCGACTTTAGCCACCAATTTTGGGCCTTCGCCACCTTCGA
>CAZWZZ010000485.1:0-5399 GCA_964638395.1 uncultured Caldilineaceae bacterium | reverse complement strand
CGCACGCCCGCCGCCGCGCTGCCCTCGCTGGTGATGTGGAAGGTGCCGATCTGACCGGTGCTTTGGACGTGGGTTCCGCCACACAACTCCTGGCTATAAATCTCGCCGTCGTCGTTCATCTTGACCAGCCGGACTTCATCCCCATACTTCTCGCCGAAAATGGCCATAATCTCGCCGGTAGCGATGGCCTGCTTCAAGGCATCATACTTTTTATAGTCGGTCGAAACCGGCAAATCTTCCAGAATGGCCTCATTCGCCGCCCGCTCAATCTGGGCTAACTCCTCCCGGCTGACCGCCTGGGTGTGGCTAAAGTCGAAGCGCAGCCGGTCCGGGGCCACCAACGACCCGGCCTGGGCCACGTGCCCGCCCAGCGTCCGCCGCAGCTCCCGGTGCAGGATGTGGGTGGCCGTGTGGTTCCGCATAATGTCCCACCGCCGCTCCGCATCGACCCGCGCCTCGACCAGCGTGCCCACGCTGATCGAGCCTTGCGTCACAATCCCTTCGTGAACAATCAGCCCGCTGACCGGCCGCTTGACGTCGCTGATTTCAACCGCGCCGGCCGGTCCGACAACCGAGCCGGTGTCGCTGACCTGGCCCCCGGCCTCGACATAAAAGGGCGTCTCGGCCAGAACAACCTCGATTTTTTGCCCTTCTGCGGCCTGATTGACCGGCTGACCATCCCGCAGAATGGCCACCAGGAGGCTCTCCGCAGTCAGCCCTTCATAAATTAGATGTTTGACGCCGGCGGCCGGCAGCTTGTCCGCCTCTTTGAGATGGTCGAACAGGTCGGCGTAAACCTGAATCATATCGACATCAATCTCGCCGATTTTGCTGCCGCCGGAGACTTCGGTATGTTCTTTGAAGGCGGCCTGATACCCCTTCTCATCAATGGTAAAGCCATACTCCTCCTCGGCGATGATCCGGGTCAAATCTTTGGGGAAGCCATACGTCGCATACAGCTTGAAGACCTCATCGCCGGGAATTTGCGTTTTGCCGTCAGCCTTCAGCTTGGCCACCAACTCGGCGATCAACTCCAGGCCGTTGGTGAAGGTTCTCAGGAAACGCTCCTCTTCCTGGGTGATGACGTTCAGGATGAATTGCCGCCGCGCCTTCAGTTCGATGTAATGGTCGCCCATCTCCTCGATGACCTTCTCGGCCACTTTGGCCAGGAAGGGACCCTCGAACCCGGCCAGCCGCCCGTAGCGGGCCGCCCGCCGCAGGATGAGGCGCAACACCGAGGCTCGCCCCTCGTTGCCGGGCATCACCCCGTCGCCAATCATAAAGGTGATGGCCCGCCCGTGGTCGGCGATAACCCGGTAGGCAATCAGATGCTCTTCGGCCTGGGCGTCGCTGTGGCCCAGTAATTCCTGCACGTACTCCATAATCGGCGTGAAGAGATCGGTTTCGTAGTTGGCCTGTTTGTTCTGCACCACGGAGACGATCCGCTCCAGCCCCATGCCGGTATCGACGCCCGGCTTGGGCAGCGGCGTGCGCGTGCCGTCTGCGGTCTGGTTGAACTGCATAAAGACCAGGTTCCAAATCTCCAGCCAGCGGTCGCAGCCGTTATCCAGAAAAACGGAGCAATCCGGCTGGCCACAGGAGCAGGCTTCTTCGCCCCAGTCGTAATGCAGCTCGGAGGT
The DNA here is from genome assembly GCA_964638395.1 of uncultured Caldilineaceae bacterium. Taxonomy (GTDB): domain Bacteria; phylum Chloroflexota; class Anaerolineae; order 4572-78; family J111; genus CAZWZZ01. Next base: position 3,759 of record CAZWZZ010000485.1, on the reverse strand, counting down.
GGGGCCACAGGGGCCAACATCGGCCATCTGCCAGAAGTTGGTCGCATCCCCCATGCGGTAGACGCGGGCCGGGTCGATGCCCATCATCTTGGTCCACAGGTCGAAGGCTTCATCGTCGCTGGTGTGGACGGTGTAGTAGAGCCGCTCCGGGGGGATGCCGTAAACGTCGGTCAGACATTCATAGGCAAAGCGGACCGCATCTTCCTTAAAATAATCCCCAAAGGAGAAGTTGCCCAACATCTCAAAAAAGGTGTGATGCCGGGGCGAGGGGCCGACATTTTCCAGGTCGTTATGCTTGCCGGAGACGCGCATACATTTCTGGGAAGTGGTCGCCCGGTTGTAGGGCCGTTTTTCCAGGCCCAAAAAGGCATCTTTGAACTGAACCATGCCGGCGTTAGTAAACAGCAACGTCGGGTCGTTGCCGGGTACTAACGAAGAACTGGCCACAATCGTGTGGCCTTGCTTTTCAAAATAATCTAAAAATGCTTGTCGAATTTCGCTGCTGGTTATACTCATTATTATGTCCCTACTGTTAGAATTTTGGTTTGGAATTGTAATAGAATTGAGAGGGGATGTCAATTCACTTCATGAGCGGGCACAGATGCGCTCATGGGTGTGTCCAGAATTTTAGGGGTAAGCATCCCGAGTGATTGGAGCGGAGCGGAAATCGTATCGAGGGGTGCGGCTCAGACAACGAACCTTGGCCAACCCGCACCCCTCGATACGCCTCCGCCTAGCTTCGGCTACTCGGGATGCTACCTCCTGAATTCTCGCCCAAATCCTGGGACACACCCTGCGCTCATTGTCGGCTAGACAGAGATGTGTTATACTGAACATAATATTTTTCTCCATAAACCAGCGTAAATAGGCCCGCCTATGTCAAGAAACAGATTCGTTCTCTCCAAACGAAGCGTGATTCTCCTGGCTTTGATTATTGTCCTGCTTGGGGTAACGATCAGCCTCTTTCTGCTTTTCCGCCCCCGGCCGCCGACGTGCCCCATCGTTGCCGGGGCAGATCAGAGCGGGCAGGATTTCAGCGGGGCCAATTGCCAAAATGCCAACCTGAGCAGGGCCAACCTGAGCGGGGCCAATTTGACCGATGCCAACTTCCAAGGGGCCAATCTGACAGGGGTTAATCTGAGTGGGGCGATCATGGATGGGGCTAATTTACAGGGTGCTAACCTCCGGGAAACCCAGGTGGGGGGTGTTCTCATCGCCAGCAACGCCCCGCCGGGGGCGACGAGGTGGCTGACCGTGCAGAGCATCGTCAATGAAGGGGCCGAGGGGCGAGATTTGAGCGGCCAGGATTTGAGCGGGGCCAATTTGAGCAACGCCCAACTGCGGGCGGCCAATCTGAGCAATACGAACCTGAGCAACGCCAATCTGACCAACGCCGACCTGCGCGAGGCCACTCTGCGCGGGGCCAACCTGCGGGGGGCGAATTTGGGCGGGGCTAACCTGATCGGGGCCGATTTGCGGCAGGCGGCCCTCGACGAAAATACGCAATTGGATGACCGGGCCAGGCTGGTCTGGAGCATCGTCAACGAGGACATCGAGGGGCGCACGCTGGATGGGGTGGACCTCAGCGCCGAGAATTTGAGCGAGGGTAAGCTGCGGGCCGCCTCGCTGGTGGGGGCCAACCTGAGCGGAACCATCCTCCAAAATAGCAACCTCAACCGGGCCAACCTGAGCAACGCCAATCTGACCAACGCCACCCTGAGCGGGGCCAATTTGAGCGAAGTGACCCTCAGCGGCCCGGAGACGAACCTGACCAACGCCAACCTGACCAACGCCAACATCACCCGCTCCAACTTGAGCGAGGCCAATTTCCGGGCGGCCAATTTACAGGGGGCCGACCTGCGCGGCTCGACGCTCAACGGCACGGCCCTCAACCTGGCCGACCTGCGCGGCGTGACCGTCGATCAGCAGGTAGCCAACACGGTTGATCCGAAATGGTTGCGGGTGTGGGAGATTGTCAACCAACCCCAGACAGGCCGAGATTTGCAAGGGCAGGATTTGAGCGAAGCCAATCTGACCGAAGCCGACCTGCGGGGAGCCAACCTGCGGGAGACCAACCTCAGCGGGGCTATTTTGACCGGAGCTACCCTGGCCGGGGCGGACTTCCACGGCACGATCATCAACGAGGCCACCCAACTGGATGAAATCCCCCGCCTGGTGCGGCAGATTGTCAACGAGAATCGAGAGGAGTTGCCTCTCAGTGGCAAAGATTTCAGCGGCGAAAATTTGCAGGATGGTAATTTACAGAATGCCGATTTGACCAACGCCCTGCTGGTGAACACGAATCTGCGCGGGGCCAATCTGCGCGGGGCCAATCTGCGCGGGGCCGACCTGACCGGGGCCAATCTCCGGGATGCGACCCTTGACCGAGTGGTGTTGTGCGAAGCAAAAATCGACGAAACGACCCGGATCGAGGAAAAGTGGTTCCTCATCTGGGAATTTGTCAACGCAGCCGATGAATCGCTGTTGGAGGGGGATGATTTTTATCTGGCCGACCTGAGCGGCATCAATTTGTGCCAGTTGAACACCAGGGTCGATCTGCGCGGGGCCAATCTGCGGCTGGTCAACCTGCACGATGCCGATTTGAGCCAGGCCGATGTCGATTTGAGCGGGGCCAATCTGCGGCTGGCCGATCTGGGGGAGGCCGATTTGAGCGGGGCGAATTTGAGCGGCGTCGATCTCAGCGGGGCCAATCTGCGCGGAACCAGGCTGGTCGAGGTGGATTTGAGCGGGGCCGATTTGACCGAGGCTGATTTGAGCCAGGCCGATTTGCGAGAGGCCAATCTGACCAACGCCCGTCTGGACCGGGCGGTGATGACCGAAACGCTTTTCATCAACGCCACCCTGTCCCAAACGACGATGTCCAACGTCGAGGCCGGCCGGGCCAATCTGAGCGGCGCAATCCTGACCGGCGTCGATCTGAGCGGGGCCGATCTGGGCCTGGCCGAACTGCCGGGGGCCACCCTGAGCGGGGCCAATCTGAGCGAGGCTTATTTGCTCCAGGCCGACCTGCGGGAAGCGATTTTGACTAACGCCAGCCTGCGCGGCGCTTATCCGATCCGGGCCAACTTATCGCGGGCCGACATCGGCCAGGCCGACCTCAGCCAGGCCAACCTCAGCCAGGCTGACGTGACCGGGGCCAACCTGAGCGGCTCCGACTTGAGTGGGGCCAATCTAACCGGCACCGATTTCAGCGGCTCCGATCTAACCAACACCAACCTGAGCGGAACCCAACTGTCAGACACGATTTTCAGCCGCACCGATTTGGAGGGGGCCATCCTGCCCTACGGCTTTAAGCAGGAGTGGTAAACCTACCCCAAGCGGCGAAAAATCACCCTCAGTAGACCCCCACACCCTTCGATACAACCTCGTTCCTCGGTTTACTCAGGATGCGATTGCGGTCTACTGATCCCGAATGTCGGAAGACGTATCGAAGGATGATTTTTCGCCGCATCCCGAGTAGCTTGGTAGCTCTACAGACCGTCGTGGTTAGCTCGAAGCCAGTCCGAGACTGGCGTTTCCGGCCCAGAATCGCCAAGTCACGGACTTGGCTCGCGCTGAAAAAGCGGCTTTTTGACTGGTCCACGGTTAAATGCAGAGCTACCAGTAGCTTGGAGCGTAGCGGAAAGCGTATCGAGGGGTGCCGGCAATTTCACTCAAACCGAACCGAAACCTTGCCCAGCGTACTGAACTCCGCCTCGAAATGATCGCCGGCCTGCACCGGCTGGGGCGGGGTCAGCG
>CAZWZZ010000484.1:0-5410 GCA_964638395.1 uncultured Caldilineaceae bacterium | reverse complement strand
AAAAGCGCAGCAATGCTTCCTGAGCGCCGATAAGTTGGGCCATCCCAAAGCCAAAACCTATCTTCAGCAAATAAAGAAAAAGAGCGACGAAGCGTCCGCTCCCAAACCGAAAGCTGGCCCCAAAGCTGAACCGCCCCCCCCGAAACCTGTTCCGCCCGCCAAACCGACGCCACCGGCTGAACCGGCCTCACCACCGGCTAAGGAAAAAGCCCCGGAGCCAACCAAACCGCTCGACGCGCCAACCCTCATCAAAAAGAGCCTGACCGACATTACCGCCATGCAGTATGAAGCGGCCATCGACAAACTGACCCAGGCCATCAAGCTGGATGCCGGGGCGGTGGCCGAGTATGCCGCTCAGGGCTTGGTTTACAAAGTGGAATTCAACCAGGGCCTGAGCAGCCTGGAAAAGGCCAGGGTCGAGGGTGCAGCGGAGTTCGTGGCCAAAGTGAAGCGGTTGATGCAGGGTGAGGCGGTCGAAGAGGTGTTCGACATTCCGGAGGAGCCGGAGGAGCTACCTCCCGCCGACAGCGCCGAAGAGTATAACCAGCGGGGGCTGACCGCGCTGGAAGAGGAAAAGTATGAAGAGGCTCTGGAAAATTTCAACCGGGCCATCGAGATGGACCCCAACCTGGCTGTGGCCTACAGCAACCGCAGCGCCGTTAACGAATTTTTGCAGCGTTTTGACGAAGCCCTGGCCGATGAAACCAAAGCTATCGAGCTGGACCCCCAACGGGCCATCTCCTACTACAACCGCAGCGTCCTCTATTATCAGGCCAAAAATTTCCGAGATGCCCTGAAAGACCTCAAAAAAGCCATCGAGCTAGACCCGGAGCTGGCTATGGCCTATCTCAACCTGGGCGTTCTCTATCTCGAAGTGGGCAGCGCCAACAAAGCCCTGGAAAATTTTGACAAAGGGGCGCAGTTGGGGAATGAGCAAGCCGCCCAATATGCCGAGGAAGTGCGGCGGGCGATGCAACCGTAAAACCGTAAAACGTATTGCGTAAAACGTAAATTTTGCGTTTTACGGTTTACAAGGACTTCAAACAACGTATGGACCAAACCTCCTCCCCCCAAATCTCCATCATTCTCCCCACCTACAACGAAGCGGGCAACATCGAGCCGCTGATGGAACGGACCCTGGCCGCGCTGGGCGACTATCCCGGCGGCGTTGAGGTGGTTGTCGTCGATGACGACTCGCCGGATGGGACGTGGCGGCTGGTGGCGGCCAAAGCCGAGGCCGACCCCCGCGTGCGGCTCATCCACCGCACCGCTGAAAGCGGCCTGACCAGTGCCATCCAGCGGGGCATCCACGAAGCGCGGGGCGACTACATCGGCTGGATGGATTGTGACCTGAGTATGCCGCCCGAAGCCTGGCCCCGCCTGGCCGAGGCGTTGGCCTACGGTGCGGATATGGCCGTCGGCTCCCGCTACGTGGCCGGGGGCGCGGATGTGGCCCACTCCTTCAGCGGGCGGCTGCTGTCCCGGATCATCAATCTGGCCAGCGGTTTACTGCTGGCCTGGTCGATCAAGGATTACACCAGCGGCTTCATTCTGGGCCGCCGCGCCCTCTTCGAGCGGATCGACCTGCGGGGCGATTATGGCGAATATTGCATCGACATGCTCTACCGGGCCAAGCGGGCCGGCTTCATCATCCGCGAGCTGCCCTATCTATGCGTTCCCCGCGAGGCGGGGGAGAGCAAAACCGCCACCAACCTGTGGGGCTACCTGACGCGGGGGGTGAATTATGTGAAGACGGTCTGGCGGCTGCGGGTTGAGCCGGATTGAGTAAGAGCGGGGATTTGGAGATTAGGAGATTTTTTAATTTAGTTTTTAATCCCCCAATCCCCTAATCCCCGCTACATTAGGGGTCTCATTTAGTTAGACCTGCACCGTTATGAATTATCAATAGACGGCAATTGTGAATAATTAATTGTGGATTGTGAATGGTGAATGGTCTATAAAGAGTTAGCCGAACCCTTCAGCCACATCTTCCGGGACGTGGCCGAGGCGACGTGGGCTTTCGATTGGCTGCGGGAGACGGCCACGCGGCTGGGCATCCGGGGGGCCGCCGACCAACGCTTTGCCTTGACTCTGACCCGGCGGGGGGGCAAACCGGGCCTGCACCTCAGCTTTGGGCCGTGGCTGGTGTTGGGCTTTCAGGGGCGGGCGCGGGTCGAACTGCCCTTGCTGACTGACCGCGTGGCCTGGGATGAACGGCTGGCCGACCTCCCCTCCGAGCCGAAAGAGAGCCGGCCCGACATCCGCAGCTATCACCTCCCCCGCTCACTGGTCCGCCCCCTGAGCAGCGACCTCCAAGCCGCCTACGAGGACACCCTGGCCCTCATCGCCGAAAAATTCCGCCACTGGCAGCGAGCCACCCCCTGGAAACAGCACCGCACCGAATTGATCGAAAGCCTGTTCGACCCGGACAAACGGGCCGAACTGTTCGCCGGGGGCCTGACCGAGCCGGATATGCTCTACGAGCGGCAGTTGACGACTTTTTATGATGTAAATGAGGGGGGGGCAGAGGATGAAAAGACACCTATAACAAGCGAAGAACTACCAGAACCAACTGAGGTTACCTTTCCCCACTTAGATCATAACAGGACTACAAATCAGATGAAAATCGAATTTCGAACTTTATTTCAAGAATTTCTGGAAACATATGTGGATACCCCCGATGGACAACGTCACATCATCGCTTACCCAAAGGGACGCCGAGAAGGACGACAGAACTTCAAAGAAGTTCTCGATAAAGCTGCAAACAATGAGGATGTAACAGATTTAGTTCTGCTAAAATTTCTACCATACAACGATTCGGCAAGCAATCGTAAAAGAGGGGCTTGGGTGCATATTGCACCGACCATTCGCGGCGATGTAAAAGGATGGTTTGAGGGGTCGGGCTGGACAAAACCGGAGGATTGGCCCAAAATTGCTCAAGCTATTTTAAATTTCACCCGGCGCTGTAACGAAGATCCTCATTCGTTAGCAAAGGCTTGTCAAGAATTCTCAGATTTGCCCTATTCAAAAGGCTTCCAATCTGGTATGTTATCTCCCATTCTTAATGCGCTCCAGCCTGATAAATTCCTCATTATTAACAACAAATCTCGAAATATTATTAATCATTTTGCTAATACAACTTTCACGCAAAAACTCACCGACTATCCAGATATAAATGCAGCCGGGCGTGAACTCGTCGCAGAACTAACAGGTGAAATAGATCACTTCGACAATGTGCCTGATCTCAGGTATGAAGACCTGTTTGATATGTTTTGTCATTGGCTAGTAGCTGTTAGAGGTCAAGATTTCAAACAAAAAGAAACTTCCCAGCAGACAGATACAATATCAGTAAATGAGGAACTCTCTGAATATTCAACCGAAGAGTGGCGATCAGATATTTTCTCTCCTGAAACTTTTATTTTATTAGCCGAACTTCATCAAAATCCCTCTAAAGAGATATATTTGGATAAAAAAGAGGCCTTCAAAACACACGTCGAGGAGCCGCTGCAACAACTTTTTCAGGCCGTAGCTGGTCGCCTGCCGCCGCCCATCATCGCCGCGATGGAGACGGAGAAGAAGATTTTTGGCCGAATTTTGAAGAATGATTACGGTCAGGGCGGGGCCTGGGATTTTTATTGGGGCGCGTTTTATCGCCGGGGCGGGAAACGAACCGAGGATGCCCAACTTTTGATCTGGATCAACAGTCAAGGATTAGAGTATGGCTTTTACATCGGCGTCTACGGCAGCGATGAACGGAAGCGATTTTTGCGAAATGTGAACCGCGAGGCCCAGGCCGTGCGTCCGCTCCTTCGCTCCGATTTGAGTGATCCAACCATCGTTTACGGCAGCCGGGAGGATTACGAAGCTGGCGTGCCCTCCCCCGCTTTTGAAACGTGGCTGGACAGTTCCGGCGAGACCGACATCCGGGCCACCTTCATTCTGGGCAAGGATGAGGTTCTGCGGTTATCACTCGACACGCTGGCCGAAAAAATCGCCGCCGATTTTGCCCGCCTCTTTCCACTGGTGCTGTTGGCCATCAAGGATGATCCGCTCCCGGCCATCAGCCACTATCTGGGCCTGGTCGAAGAGGAGGAGATCGACCGTCAGCCCCCCTACCCCCTGCCCGACCTGGCCGCCGAGACCGGCTTCGAGGAGGCCGACCTGGGCCGTTGGGTGCGGGCCATCGAGCGCAAGGGGCAGGCCATTCTGTACGGGCCGCCGGGGACGGGCAAAACCTACCTGGCCGAACATCTGGCCCGCCACCTGATCGGTGGGGGGGATGGCTTCAAAGAACTGGTCCAGTTCCACCCGGCCTACGCTTACGAGGATTTTATGCAGGGCATCCGCCCGGAAAGTGAGGGAGCGCAGTTGAGCTACCCGATGAAGCCGGGCCGCTTTCTCGATTTCTGCCGCCGGGCCGAGGGGCGGGAGACCTGCGTGCTGATTATCGACGAGATCAACCGGGCCAACCTGGCCCGCGTCTTCGGCGAGTTGATGTATCTGCTGGAGTATCGGGCGCAAACCATCCGGCTGGCCGGGGACGGCGCGCCCTTCACCATCCCGGCCAATGTGCGGCTGATCGGCACGATGAACACCGCCGACCGCTCCATCGCCCTGGTCGATCACGCCTTGCGGCGGCGTTTCGCCTTCATCCGCCTGTGGCCCACTTATGACCTGCTGCGCCGTTTCCACGAGCAGCACGACACCAGCTTCCCGGTCGAGGGCCTAATCGGCGTGTTGCAAACGCTCAATCAGCGGATCGAGGAGAATTACCAGATAGGGATAACTTTTTTTCTACACGAAAACCTCGGCGTAGAAATCGAAGACATCTGGCGGATGGAGATTGAGCCGTATCTGGAGGAGTATTTCTTCGGCCAGCCGGAGGTGGTGGCTGAGTTTCGGTGGGCGCGGGTGAAGGGGGAGATTGGCCCGTAGGCGAAGCAACATTACAGCATAAGATTTATAACTAACAGTACAGGAGTTAAACCAATGTCTAACAATATCATTCATTATGCCGAGCATACCGGTCTCAAACCGGAGAAGTTCTACAAAACGACCCTCTTCCGGGAGGAAAATCTGCTGCTCGGCCTCAACTGTCTGGAGCCGGGGCAGGTGCAGCCGGTTCACGACCACGCCGATCAGGACAAATTTTACTACGTCATCGACGGACAGGGCACGTTTACGGTGGGTGAGGAGATCGCCACGGTCGGGCCGGGCCACGTCGTCTGGGCCAAAGCGGGCGTTCCGCACGGCGTTGAGAACAAAGGGGCCGAGCGGCTGACGCTGCTGGTCGGTATCGCCCCGGCCCCCGGCTGAGTGGGGGAAGCGGCTGGTTGGCGGGGCAGGCCCGTTTCCCAGAAATGGCCTCAACATCAGGGTCTGTCCCAAATTTTAGGGGAAGCATCCCGAG
>CAZWZZ010000483.1:0-5418 GCA_964638395.1 uncultured Caldilineaceae bacterium | reverse complement strand
AATGGAGACTGGGGTCGCCGTGGGGCGAGCCGCTGTGGTGCGGCATGCGGTAAACAGCAATAGCGTGAGCAAAATAAGGGAGCGGATCATCAGGTTTCCCTCCTCGGTTGCATTATCGAGCCATAATAAACCAACCCTTATTATAGACCCGTCGGAATAAATCCGCCTGTCAGGTCGGCGTCGATTGGCTGACGGTTTGGGGGATGTCAATTTTTGACTGTAAGCCGTAATTAAATGAGGCCATCGCTACAGCGATGGCCTCATTTAATTTGTCAGAATAATCTGATAGAACGTGCTATTTATAAATAGCCGGCAGATAAATCGTCCCGTCGGAGTCGTCGGTGTCGGTGCTGATGACCACATTGACCGACCGCTCGATAGTCACCCCCGCCCCCTGAATCTGGGCGGTGTTGCGAATGACCTGATCGGCCACCGCGCTATCGGTGATCGTGGCCCGGAAGGTGAGCGTTGCCTGGCCGTTCTCGGCGACGGTTCCGCCCGTCCAGGAGATGGTGTCGCCGTTGATGGTCACCGCGCCCTGCGTCGGATTGTCGTGGCTGACGTAAGTCAGGTCGGCGGGCAGGACATCGGTCACGGTGAAGGGCGTGGCCGCCGAGCCGGTGTTGCTAACCTGAATGGTGTAGGCCACCGTATCGCCGGGGTTGGGCGTTCCATCATCCACAATCTTGGCCGAGCCGACGATGTCGGAGGCGACCTCGGTAGTGATCGTGTCCGTATCATCCCCGCCGTCGGAGGGGGTGAAGGTTCCAGTGTAGGTGATGGCGATTTCGTTGACCAGGGGCGTGCCTTTGGGCAGATCCTCCGGCACATTAACCGTGACCAAAACCTGGCCGGTGGTGCCTCGGGTCAGAACATCAGCCCGCCAGACGACCAGGGTGCGCCCGGAGACGGTGCTGGTGACCGGCCCGGTCAGGTAGTCGTCGGTCGTGGCATCGGCAAACGTCACCTCCGCCGGCAGCGTGTCGGTCATCACGAAGTCGGTAGCATCCACCAGCACGCTGCGGTTGCCGTAGGTGACCCAGTAAGTATATTTGCTGCCCGGTTCGGGAGCGATGACGTTGCCCTGGTTATCAACCGAGGGTGATTTCTCGACAAACGGATCGGCGAAGTTGCTGGCCACTTCCACAGTTTCGGTGGCCTCATCTTGGGAAACACCGTCGTCGATGGTCACTTTGTTTTCCAGCAGGGTGCCGACCGGGGTCGTCTGGGGCACGCTGATCCACACCCAAATCCGGCTCCGGTTCCAGTCGCCGTTATCCACGGCCACATCCTGGAAGGTAATCGTCCGGCTCATCGGCCCGCTGACGACGGGCGTCAGTTGGGGATCGTTATAGTCGGAACCGGTCGTGGCCCGATCAAAGGTGGTGCCGGGCGGCAAGGTATCGACCAGCGTCGCCGTCACCGGGGCGTTGCCGGTTCGCCCCTGGCTCCCGGCATTGTAGAAGACCACTCTGAAGGGAATGACCTGGCCGGACCCCACGAAATTCTGACCGTTGAAGGGGTAGGGATACACCTTGCGGATTTCCAGATCAGAGGCCACGCTACCGGCCACGGTCAGAGAGTCGCTGTCGTTGTTGCCGTCGGGATAGCCAATTTCGACGCCATCGTTCAAGGTGATGGCGGCGGTGTTGGTTATCAACGTGCCGCCGGGGTTACTGTTCCGCAGCTCCAGATAGATCGTCCGGTTCTGATCGGGGGCCATCGTGCCCACATCCCAGGTGACCAGGGTGCGGGTGCTAACGGTACTGGTGCTGATCCCATTGCAGTTGCCACTACAATCTTCATACACTACCCCGGCGGGCAGCGTATCGCTGACAACGACCTGGCGGGCCTCGCCGGAGCGACCGCTGTTGTTGTAATCGCTGTTGGCAATGTCCAGCCGGTAGCGTAGAGCGCCCCCGTCAGCCGGGGGAATGTCAGGATCGAGCGTCTTAGTGATCCGTAAATCCCGCTGAGCCACCCCGTAGGTGACGACGAACGTGCCGGACACGGGCAGGCTGGTGGATTGGGCGACGAAGGTGGCCGTGGCCACATCGTTGAGACCGGCTCCGGCGGGTATGGTCAAGTCGAGTTGGATAGTCTCGCTAAACGTGCCGCTCAAGTCGGTAACTTGGGGGGGCAGCGTGATGTTACTGTTCCAATCGCTGACAGGCAGCGTCGAACTGACTACCAGGGAACTGGTGATGATGTCGAAATCGCTGGAAGTGCCCGGATCGGCCAGGAAGTAGAGTTGGGGATTAAGGGTAATCAGGTGGTCGGGATCATCCCACACCGTCCGGCTGTCGGGCAAAAAGAGGACGGTGGCTTCGGACAGGCTCCGCTCATACCGCAGGGCCAGGTTGTCTTGCCAGAATGTGGCATCGGTCGGGCTAAAGCGGCCCTGTGTGTAGACATCACCGGCACCTCCGGTCAAATCCTCCAGACCGACCCGCACAACCTGGCCGGTGTCAAGGACCGTGGGAAAGCCGGTCACTGTCAGATATTGCATATCGATGCTGCCATCGGGATAGAGAATGACCTGGAAGGTGCGGGGGTTGTTTTGACCGCAGCACCAGACTACGTTCTCGAACTCGATAATGGTCCGGCGCGGGCTGGTGTCCCGCCGGACGTAGACGTTGGAAATGTTGGGGTAGCCGAACAGATCCCCGGCAAAGGGGGCGATGAAATTGTTAGCCCCGTCGTCTGAGCCGAGGCTGCCATCGGGAATTGTGGCCGGCAGCCCCCCATCGCCGACATCGACGCCAGCCTCGTCAAAAAGAAGGAAGCCTTTTTCGCTGATGCGGAAATTGGTGTAGAGATTATCGTAAAAAGGAAAGATGAAGCCGATGTCAAAACTGGGGGACAGGTCTTTATCTTCGGCAAAATCGCCGCCGAGGTCCCAGGTATCGTCGGCGCTGCTATTGATCTCCACCCATTGGAAGGTGGCGGTGGGCACATCGCCGCCGGTCAGACTGTCGTAGAGGGTATAGACCCCGCTGGCAGGGTTGGCGGGGCGGGCCGGCGGGGGAGCCGCCGGAGCCGTGTCGGGTGGCGTGCCGCTGGCGCTGGCTAAACTGCCCAGGGCGACCAGCAAGCCGGTCAGGGAAATGAGCAAAGCAATAGAGAGTTTTAGGCTACGTTGCATAATGAGGAATCTCCTTTCGAGGTACCAGTAAGGGCGTGGGTGGTCGGTGATTTGTTTAGTGTGACACAGGTAGGACAAAAAGGCTACAGTTCTTTTGTCCTACGGAGATTTAGTCGGAGTCCGCCCGCGCTATCGGTTCGTAGAGAATGGCGCTCTCGTCGGCCAGGCGGTCGGTCTCATCCAGGAAGCCGGTGTAGAGGCTGATCCCCTCGGCCCCGTCTCTGCTTTCCAGCCCAATGGCCACGTGGACGTGGGGCGCTTCGTCGCCGGTCAGGTGTTGGTATTGGGTCAGGATGCGGCCATCCGGGTAGAGAACGACCTGAAAATCAACGGGCCGGTCAAGGGAGCAGCACCAGTAGGCATTATCGAACTGGATGACCAGGCGAGGTTCCGGCTCGCTCTGGCGGGCGATGAAAACGGCGGTGTCCGCCGGGTTGCGGAAAAGATCGGCCCCCAGCGGGGCGATCAGGTTGTGGATGCCATCGACCGCCGAGGGGATGGCCTGGGGGGTGTCGCCCCCGTCCGCTTCGTCTCCTCCAAAATAGAGGTAGCCGTTGTCGCTGATAGCCAGGGTATCATAACTTTCGTCGAAAAAGGGGAAGGTAAAACCGATGTCGATGGCCGCCGAGCCGACGTTGTCCTCAAATTCGGTCGGGCTGATCTGCTCATCGGCGGCGGCGCTGATGTCGAGCCAGGCGTAATCCACCTCGGTGATGTCGTAAGTCAGGCTCTCCGGCGCTGCCGAGGCTGCCGTTTGGGGCGGGGCCAGCGTGGCCGGCCGGGCCAACACGACAAAGGCGCCCACGCTAAAGATCGTCAGGGTCAAGATGCTGGTTATGATCGAGATGCTTTTTTTCATAATAATCTCCTCTCGAACTAATGGTTATGTATCCGGTCGTAAATTCAGAGATGAAATCCGTAAACCGTGAAACGTAAAGTTACGCAACACGGTTTACGGTTTACGATAATGTTTACCGTCGTCGCCGTCTGATGAAGTAGTAGCCGGTCGCCAGGAGAAGCGTGCCGATGACCCCCCAGGCCAGCAGAGGCGAATCGACCAGCCGGGCCGAGGTCAGGCGCAGATAGCCGGTTTCGGGCAGCATAGTCGGGAAGTCGGTGGTTGGGGTGGTGGTTGGGATAGGGATAGTCGTTGGGGTCGGCGTGGCAGTAGCCGGGGGTGGCGGCGGCGGTGGCGCCGCATCATCGTCATCATCGTCATCATCATCGTTGTCCCCACCGGAGGGTACAGGCGTTGGGGGAATATCTTGGATGATTAAGGTGGCCGGGTTGGGCGTGATGATGGTGGCGTTGGTCGGGTTGGAGAGGGTCAAGGTGACCGTCTCGTCCCCTTCGGTCAGATTATCGACGGCGATAGGAATGGTGAAAGTTTGGCTGGTGGTGTTGGGTGGAAAGGTCAAGGTTTGGGTGACGCCGGTGTAGTCGCTACCGGCGGTGGCCGTGCCGTCAGCCGTGGTCACATCGACCGTGACCGTGTTGGTTGAGGGGCCATCCAAAATAACGGTAATCACAGCCACCCCGGCATCTTCGATGACGGTGTAGGTGGCACTACTAAAGGTGACTTGCGGTTGGAAAAAAACGACGTAGGTCGTTGTAACCGGGGCGGAGATGCAGCCGAACCGGTCGGTCATCGTCAGGGCGATGGTGTAGGTTCCCGGCGTGGTGTAGGTCACTGACGGGGCGGCGGCGGTGCTGGTCGTGCCGTTGCCCAAATCCCATTGGAAGGTATAGGGGCTGTCGCCGCTGAGACCGGTGTTGGTCTGGTTGAAAGTGACCGAGGTGTTGGTCGGGGCCGGACTGGGTGGGTTGGCCGTAATCGTCAAAGCCGCCGGGTCGATGGCGTAGTTGAAGGTCAGGTCGTAGGCAACGGCGGCGTTGGCATCCCCCACATCATCCCGGATCCGCATGGCCAGGGTGTTACGGCCTAGCCGGGCATTGCCGACGGCGGTTGCATCCAGGTTGACAGTCTCGGTGTTGGTCTCATCACTGTCACCACCCAAGCTGGTGGAGAGGGGGGTTTGGTTGAAATAGACCGAGCCCCGGCCCGAGGTAGCCGCAACCTGTACATTGAGGGGGCCAGCCACCGCAATGGAATTAGGATCGGCGTTGATGGGAATACAGAAATTTTTCCGCAGAAACAGAAATTGAGGGGCGGGGCTGGCCGGGATGTCGAAGCGGCCATTGCCGTCGGCATCCGCGCCGGGCGAGCCGCCCCAGATGAAATCGGCGGGCGAAGCCGGATCGCCCAGCGGATC
>CAZWZZ010000482.1:0-5430 GCA_964638395.1 uncultured Caldilineaceae bacterium | reverse complement strand
CGCTGTCTCTGGATTGTACCTCAATCGCCCAACGGTGGAAACCGGGGAATTGCCATCACTTACAAAAATGTTATAATGTTTCACATGAACAAAATGCACGAGAGGCGATAATGGCTGAACAATCTTGGCAAGAAGCGGCTGCTGAAGTATGGCAACTGTTCAAAGAGACAGACGCTAAATTCAAAGAGACAGACGCTAAATTCAAAGAGACAGACGCTAAATTCAAAGAGATAAATATTGAGTTTGACAAACGTTTTAAAGAGACCCAAGCTGAACTGGATCGGCGTTTCAAAGAAACCAATGAGCAGATCAAGGAAACCGACCAGAAATTGAGGCGACTGGAAGGCTTGTTTGGCAATCAGTGGGGTAAATTGATCGAAGCCCTGGTCAAACCCAGCGCCCTCCGTCTCTTTCAAACGTGGGGCCTGCCTGTCCACCAAACCTTTCCCAGAGCCTACAGCCAACTGAATGGTCGCTCGATGGAAGTGGATTTGCTGCTGGAAAATAGCGATGTCGCTCTCGTGGTTGAGGTTAAAAGCGTTTTGACTGCAACGGATGTGCGGGAATTTCTGGTAGATTTGGTCGAGTTTTTTGATTTTTTTCCCCGCTACAAAAGCTACCGGGTGTATGGCGCGGTCGCCGGGTTGGATATTGCCGAGGGGGCTGACCGTTACGCCCATCGCCAGGGGTTGTTTGTCTTGAGCTTCAGCGGCGAAGGCGTGGTGCAGATTAATAATGAAGCCGGCTTTCAGCCTAAAGATTTCGCCGCAGCAGCAGCCTCAACGCAAGCATAACCCTCCCCTAATGAGTTTCAAAAAGCACAAGCTTCCCATCCTGGTCACGTGCCTGCTGACCATCTACCAACTCATCCGCATCATCGCCTTTATCAACGTCTACGGCGGTATCGAGCATGACGGCGGCTGGATGCTCTCGATTTCCCGCTCCCTGGCCGAGTATGGGCAATACACGACGCTGGTCAGCACGTTGCCCGATCCCAACGCGCCGGGTGGGGTTGGCGTAGATCAGAAATTTGATATTCAGGCCGAGGATGGCCGCATCTGGTTCTTCACCGGCAACGGTATCGGCCCGGCCAGCATCATCCCTGATGCCCTGGTGTTGAAAATTTTCGGCACTGGTTTCTGGGCACTTCGAGCCGGGCCACTCATCTTCTACACTCTCTTTTTGCTGTTGGCGGCCTATATTCTGTACCAACTGGCCGGGCTGGGAGCCATTCTCCTCTTCCACGCCTACCTCTTTTTCTACCCCCACATCTCCATCTTCCTCAGCTACGAAGCGATGGGCGAAGTGCCGAGTATGTTCTACATTCTCCTGGCCTACATCGTTTTTGGGGCGATGCTACAAAAAAGGGAGCGCCGCTGGTACCATTTTTTGGGAGTGGGGCTGGCCGCCAGCCTGGCCCTCAACGCCAAGTTGATTACGCTCTGGTCGATTAGTGGCATTTTTGTGTGGGCGGGGATGTTGTGGATAGTTGGGGGATTGGGAGATTGGGGGATTGGGGGATTAGGAGATTGGAAGAATGGAAGGGTGGAAGATGGGAAGGGTGGAGAGCAAGACTCTCGAAGGTCAAAGGGGCGTTGGGTTAGTTTTGGGGCATTGGTATGGCTGGTAGTGGGGGTGTTGCTGCCGGTGGCGTTGTGGGAGTTGGTTCATCTGGTGATTTTGACCGGCTTGACCGATTTCGAGATGTATCGCCAACACGCGGCCCAACGTCTGAAATTTATCTTGGATGACGGCAGCGGCGTGGGGCTTCAAATTCATTCGGGGGCCGAATTTTTCTGGGATAAATTTTTCATTCTGTCCGAAGTAGCCCACCCCCAACGCTGGGTAACCGCCCTGATTTTCCTGGCTATTTTTCTGGGCGGCCTCTTCTTTCTGTGGCAGTGGCGCAAACAGCCCCGGAAGCAAAATCTGCTGGCTCCGCTGTGGCTCGGCTGGCTGGCGAACACCGCTTGGTTCGTCGGCCTGGCCAAAACCGGCTGGCCCCGCCATTTCTGGTTCGGCCTCGTCGCGGCGATGATGTTGCTGTGTGTGGTCAGTGTCGCTTTGCTGAGATTGGGAGATTGGGGGATGAGGCGATTAGGAGATGAGGAGACCTGTCCTGAGCGAAGTCGAAGGGGTGGAAGATTGAAATCCGAACCCGGATCACCGACTACGGATCACGGGTTACCAATCACCAATCACCAATTACCAATTACCAATTACTGGCCCCTGCTGACCGGCATAGCCCTGCTGTTTTTCGTCGGCTGGGGCTTCCTCAGCCAACCCCACGTCCGGGGCGTTTTTCTGCCGGATGAGATTGTGCCCTATTGGCAGGAGCAGCAGATCAATCACAAATATGGAGCCAAGCTGCCCTGGATTATCATTCCTAGAGCGGCCCAGCAAGAAGTGGTTACCTATCTGGCCCAACTGCCCCCGGAGGCCACGGTCTACTATCCGGCCCATCACAAAGCGGCCGAGATCACGCCCCAGGTCGGTCGGGTCTTTTATCCACTCCAACGGCGGGAATTTGTGGTGGGGCATCCGCAGGATGTGACCATCGTTGGCCCTTCGTTGATTTCCCCGTGGATGGAGCCGGTACGCCGGGAGACGCTCCAGGCCCTCGTCCGCGAGGATTGCCCGGCCCCGCTGGTGGCGAATGATTACTATTTGATTTGTCCGTTTCCTGAGTAAACAGAGCGGTGACGATGTCAAAATTTCTGTCGAACCGTGTTTCGTTCGCGGCTTTTTTAATTATTACACTTCTTATCGCCTACCAGATCGTGCGACTGGTGGTTTTTGTTGCTGACTATGGCGGGGTGGAGCATGATGGCGGTTGGGCGTTGGGCGTGGCCCGCTCCCTGGCCGAACGGGGAACCTACACCTCATTAACCAGCACCGTCGTCGATCCCACACTGACCATCGGCCTCAATCGTGAGGGGCAGGTCACGATTCAGGATGGCGAGGGGCGGGAATATTTCTTCATCGGCAACACGATGGGGCCGGGGGTGGTGCTGCCCAGCGCCCTCATCTTCAAGCTGTTCGGCGTCGGCTTCTGGCAGAGCCGGGTCGGCGGATTGATTTTCTTTGCTCTTTTTTTGATCCTCGCTTCCTTTATCCTGTACACCATCGGCGGCCTGGTCAGCGTCATCATCTTCCATCTTTACCTCCTTTTCTTTCCCCAACTCTACGTTTTTTTAGGATATGAGGCCCTGGGGGAGATGCCGAGTATGGTCTACATCTTCCTTAGCTTCCTGTTATTTATCAAAGCCGTCGCCGTCGAGAAACGACGCGGGTTGTGGTACCTGGCCAGCGGCCTGTTGGTCGGGGTGGCCATCAACACCCGCTTTGCCACTATGATTGTGTTTGGAGGGATGCCGCTTATCTGGTTGATAGCTTATCGGCAGCAGCGGGCCAAGCTCAAAGAGGGGCTGGCCTTTCTGTCCGGTATTATCATCATCGGCGGGGCCTGGCAACTCTACGTCTTCATCGGCTTGAGCCGAATCGCCGGCAGCGGTGCCTATTTTGAGCATCTATGGGGACAGTTCGACTTTCTGGCCCGCACCGCGCAAGGTATCACCCCCATTGCCGAAGGCTGGGAGCTATTTTTGCTCAAAGCGATCATCCTATCCGAAATTTCATACAGCAGTCTGTGGCTCAGCCTGGCGCTGGCCGTCATTACCTTGACCGGCACGCTATGGCTGCTGCGCCAGGTGTGGCCCGAGCCCACCCAGCGATACTGGGTCATTCTATTGGGAACAGCCTGGCTGATTTACACGCTCTGGTTTTTGAGCGGGCCAAAGAATGCCT
Organism: uncultured Caldilineaceae bacterium; assembly: GCA_964638395.1. Lineage (GTDB taxonomy): Bacteria > Chloroflexota > Anaerolineae > 4572-78 > J111 > CAZWZZ01. The sequence continues at coordinate 1,623 of CAZWZZ010000482.1, read as the reverse complement.
GGGTGCGCTACTACTGGTTCGGTTTGATCTGGATGGTGATGCTCTTGGCGCTCATTGTGGCTGCGCTAATTCGCCAGGCCAGACAGAGCGGCCAGTGGACCAACTGGGCCGGCGCAATCCTGTTGGCCGGTTTGATGGGAGTCAGCTTCAGCAGCCAGCCCCAAGCTATCAGCCTTTTCATCAACCCCGACCTGGTCGAACTGTGGCGACAACGGCAACTCTCTACCCCCGACACCTACCTACCCTGGATCATCGTTCCCCGTGCCGAGCAGATGCAGGCCGCCGACTTCATCCGCACTCTGCCGCCAGAGGCCACCATTTACTATCCCGAAGGACACAAAACCGCCGAACTATCTTTCCTAACTAATCGCATCTTTTACACCCTACCCCGTCGTGGCCGCGTGGGGCCGCAACCCGACGATGTTCTGATTATCGGCCCGGCCTTGACCTCCTCCTGGAAAAAGGAGCGCCAACAGCAGCAGGACATTCTGGAGACGGTCTACCGTGAGTGTCCCCAAATTATTTTCGAGTCGCCCAACTACATCGTGTGTGCCATTGGGCTGGCGGAGCAGGGGTAGCGTTGTCAAAGATGGTTAGAAAGTTTGCCCCCGTGCTTATCCTTTTGCTGGCTTTTTTCCTCCAGGTTCGTTATTTTGACGAGTTGGGGGGAACTTTCCCAGACAGTTTCGGCCGCGAACCGTTCTGTGGCGTCGATGCCGAGGCTCACTGGCAGCGGGCCGAGGGCTTTTTGGACGGTTCCATACCCGGCGACAAAGTCTATTACTTCCTGCCCTTCTACCCGATTTTTTTGGCGTTCCAGCGTCAGTTGCTCGGTCCCTCGTTGCTCTTCCCGATTTTTATTCAGGCTCTACTCCAACTGGTCGGTATCGCCGCGCTGTATGGCTTGGGGCGCTTGCTCTTCTCGCCGCTGGCCGGCGCTTTGGCGGCTTTGGGCTTGGCGACCTACAACTACTACATCTTCTACCTGCCCTGCTTTGATCAGGCCCTCTTGACGACGCCCTTTCTAACGTTGGCCCTCTTTTTGGTATTGCGTTATGATGTCCGGCGGCGTGAATGGCACTTGCTGGCGGCGGGCAGCGCCTTCGCCATTGCCATTTTGAGCCGCCCGACGGTGCTGATGGCGATGCCCATCGTGGCCCTCTGGCTCGTCTGGCGTCGCCGGTCGTGGGGAAGTCTGGGCCGGGGCCTGGTTTTCTTGATCGGGCCGATTGTCATCGCCATTGCGCCCTTTACCTGGCATAATTATCAAATTGATGGTCAATTTGTGTTGATCTCCAATAATTTTGGCATCAACCTGTTCACCGGCAATAACCCGGACGCCTACGGCTATGACAGCCTGGCCCACGTCCAGACCCAGCCCGCCGTGCCTCGCTTTCTGGAGACGATCCGCCGCGTCCACGCCGGGGAGACCTCCTTTGCCGCCGAGGCGGTGCGTTACGCCCGCGAGCAGCCGGAGGATGCCCTGCGCCTGAATTTAAAGAAAACCTGGCTCTGGTTCGGCGAAATGGAAAAGCCGCTGATCGAACCATTCTTCCCCCTAACCGTACCCCAATCACGAACGCTGGCCTGGCTGCCGCTGACCTGGCAGGCGATGATGATCGT
>CAZWZZ010000481.1:3207-5431 GCA_964638395.1 uncultured Caldilineaceae bacterium | reverse complement strand
ATCGAGGGGTGCGGGTTGGCCAAGGTTTGTGGTCTGAGCCGCACCCCTCGATACGATTTCCGCTCCGCTCCAATCACTCGGGATGCTTCCCCTAAAATTTGGGACAGACCCGTTAACACGTTGCCTCAGTGGGCGGATGATGTTCTCTTTTGTGCCCTGAACATAAGTTCGACGAAAAATCACTAAGTTCAGTATCCTGAGTAGGTTGGAGCATAGCGGAAACCATATCGAAGAGGGTGCCGCGGGCTACTGATAACGGTTCCCAGTCGTTTACGCCTCGCCGACCCCTATGGTCGCCTCCTCAGCCAGGAAATCGACCACGTTGCCCAGGCAGCCGCTCTGGGCGAAGGCGACTCGCTGCCGCTCTGCGCCGTTCCGTTTTTGCAGCGTGGCCAGCACCAGACGGGAGACCTCGGCCCAATCGCCGTTGGCCTCCAGCGCGGGCCGGAGAAAGGCCAGCAGCCGCTCGATCAACGTATGGGCCGGAATAGACTCTCCGGCCAAGACATCGATCAATTTCTGGCTCAGACCGAACCGGGCCGCCCGCCAATGGGCCGCTTTGAGCAGCTCCTGCCGGACAGCCGGGCAAGGCTCATCCGCCTGGGCCTGTTCGTAACAGCGACGGACCAAGGCCCTGACCAGCCCGGCCAGCATCACCGCTTCGTCAATCGTCGGGCAGACATCCATCCCCCGAAATTCAATCGTCGGTAAACGGTTCGGGATGCGAATATCCCAGTAGAGCCGCGACTCATCCTTGACGCTGCCGGTGGCCATCAAGCGCTGCACCAGCGCCTCATACGCTTGCCACGACTCAAAATAGTGGGGCGGGCCGGCCATTGGCCAGCGGCTCCAGATGGCGGTGCGGTAGCTAGCGTAGCCGGTATCGTGCCCCACCCAGAAGGGGGAATTGGCCGACAGGGCCAGCAGCGGCGCGAGCCACACTCTGGCCCGGTTCAAAATAGCAATCGACATCTCGTGGTCATCCAGGCCGATGTGGATATGGTAGCCGCAGATAAGCTGCTCCCTGGCCAGATGTTGGTACTTCTCCTCCAACGCCTGATACCGTTCTTTGGGGGTGCGCTCCTGCTCTTCCCAATGGGAAAAGGGATGCGTGCCGGTGGCGATAATCCGATAACCATTCTTTTCAGCGGCAGCCATCACCGTCCGCCGGGAGCGCACCAGATCATTTCGGACCTCGGCCAGGTTGCGACAGACCGGCGTGGCTACTTCGACCTGGGAACGCTGTAACTCCGGGTAAAGCGACCCGGCCGAAAGCGTGGCCGAGGCCAGAATTTTTTTCGCGCCGGGAACCAGATGGCGGGTCTGGGGGTCAATGATTTGATACTCTTCCTCGACGCCGATGGTGAAATTTTCATTTTTTAAGGGCATGTTCTCGTCTCCTCATCATAGTAATTTCTGGCGATAACCCGGCGCGGGGATCGAACAGTATCACGGCGTTGTGATTAACTGGCATCATCATTGATGAGGGGCGTTGATGTTACAGATATGCTGTACAATTTACAAATTTCTCTTATTCACAAATAATCATCATTCTTGTTACTCTTCGGCCACAATCCGGGCGTCGTAGCAAACCCACTCCACCCGGTTGCCTTCGGGGTCGTTGATGTAGAGACTGCGCCACTGCACCCAGGCGTGTTCGGTGGTGGTTACAGCCAGACCCAATTGCTCCAGCCGGGTCTTCTCGGCCTCGAAATCAGCCACGTCGATGACGAAGGCGATGTGATCGAGGGTGGTGTGGGCCGGACTGAGACCGTCATAGCCGGCGCTACCAGTGCGGTCAAACAGAGCCAGGATTTGGGTGTGGCCGCCATAGCCGGGCGCAATCTCGAAGAAGACCACGTGGGGAAAGCGGCGCAGCAACTTCAGGCCGACGACCTCTTCATAGAATTGCTGCATCCTGTCTAACACCTCGACGCGCAGAGCGATTTCGCCGAGGGCTCTGATGGGGCGTTGGGGGTGGGTCATTTTTCCTCCAAGTTTTGAGCCAAACTATTCCACATTTTTTCCACCCACGCCTGCTCCTCCTCCGACAGAGGCGCAGCGGGTGGCTGGCTGTAATCGACAAAATCGGGATAGCCGCCGTTATCGTAACAACGGTTGAAGATCGTCGGCAAATCAAGGACGATGTCGGGCGAAGGGGGCTTGAGAGGCAGGCGGCAGCGAGGCAAACGCTCGGTCAGGGAGACGGGGTACAGGTCGAACC
>CAZWZZ010000481.1:0-3197 GCA_964638395.1 uncultured Caldilineaceae bacterium | reverse complement strand
TGCCTCGACGCGCAGAGCGATTTCGCCGAGGGCCCTGATGGGACGTTGGGGGTGGGTCATTTTTCCTCCCTAAATTTTGATCCAACTTATTTCACGTTTTCCGCCACCCACGCCTGCTCCTCCTCCGAAAGAGACGCGGCGGGCGGTTGTGTATAATTGACGAAATCGGGATAGCCGCCGTTATCGTAACAACGGTTGAAGATGGTCGGCAGATCGAGAACGATGTCGGGCGAGGGCGGCTTGAGCGGCAAGCGGCAGCGAGGCAGGCGTTCGGTCAAGGAGACGGGGTATAGCTCAAAATCGTAATGCTCCGGGGCGCGGGTGACGCAGACCAGGTAGCGGTGGGGCGGCAGCTCGGCCAGGTTGGCGGCGGGCAGGGCCACGGTGTGGAGCCCCTGACTGAGCAGGTCGATTTCCATCAAATGGGCCGGGCTTTTGAGCAGTTCCGCCTGCTTCTGACGATACAGGTCGTGCCCCTGGCCCGCCGTTTTGTTAGCCGGACTGAGAACCTCGATGACGGTTACCACCTGCCCCCCGGCAGTGTGGACGATTTCGATGAAGGGTTCGCGGTATTCGACCGGGGGAATGGTCACCGTCAGCGGCTCATCGGCGACCAGCGTGGCGGCGGCAGCGGGTGCTGGCCCCCCGGCCAGTACCGGCTCACGCTCCGGCTGCGGGCGGCGGATGATGGCCACATCGGGGTAGATGTGGCGGCCCGTCTCAACCACGTAAACCCGCTCGCCGATGCGGGCGTGGTAGGTGGGCCGCAAATCGGGCTGTAGCTCATCCCGAATGTAGGTGATGAGGCTTTGGTGCAGCCCCGGCCACAAGTCGGGCGCTTCTAAATAGGGGTCCATTCCGGGAAATGGGCTGGGCATGGTCACCTCCTGATTGATACGCTCCATTCAATGGAAACAGTTCAAGTTTGGGGCAGATTTTAGACCGATTGGAAGATTGGAAGGCTGGAAGCATGGTCAGGTTGTCAATACCCAATCTTCTCAACTTATACGAAATTATACTCCATTTCACCTCCACCAAGCAAGCTCCTTTTTGAAAGGCCAGGCTACGTCTCATAATTTCTGCTCCCTGTTGATCTATTGATTGGCCTGGTAAAATCTCAGCCCCACCAGATTGTGATAATTGACCTATTTTATTAGCAAGTCAACTGTGTGATTCTTAACTCAGTTTAGGCAATCTTCCCTCGATCAAAATCATCGTTCCCTTGACCTTAAACAGGATTTTCTTACCGTACCTTACAGGAGCATTTCGCCGCGAAGTATGGGCCGACGCCAGAATAGTCTCCCGGCCAGACCTGCCAGGTTTTGTAACTTATAATTCACGGAAGCCGCTGTCCGTTTGGACCGCTTCTCGCTCAAGACGGCATCTGCGGAAACCTGGCAGGTCTTAAGACAAGGTCAACTCCAATCTTCCAATCTTCCTCTGTTCGTTGACGACAGAGGATGACTTGAAATTCGCTCCAAAAGTGAAATACACTCCACTCTTGTTTTTGTTTCAAAATCAAGAATGTGCTACAATAGCCTGTACTCAGAAATTTTGTTCTACATATGTCAAGTTGCGAAACCGTGAAACGTGAAGCGTGAATGGCAAAGAGGCACCACGGCTGGCCCCTCACCCCTGCGTTTCACGTTTTACGTTTTACGAAGGGGAGTCTAAAACCAATCTATGACAACCGATAAAATCACGGTGCGCGGGGCGAGAGAGCATAACCTGAAAGGGATCAATGTCGAGATTCCGCGCCACAATATGGTCGTCTTTACCGGGGTCAGCGGCAGCGGGAAATCGTCGCTGGCCTTTGATACGCTCTATGCCGAGGGGCAACGGCGGTACGTCGAGAGCCTGTCGGCCTATGCCCGCCAATTTTTGGGCCAGATGGAGAAGCCCAAGGTGGATTACATCGGCGGCCTCAGCCCGGCCATCGCCATCGAGCAGAAGGCCGTCAGCAAAAACCCGCGCAGCACCGTCGGCACGGTGACGGAGGTGTATGACTACCTGCGGGTGCTGTTCGCCCGCGTGGGCACGCCCCACTGCTACAACTGCGGGCGGGAGGTCAAGCCCCAGAGCGCCCAACAGATCACCGAGCAGATTGCCGGGCTGCCGGGCGGAACCCGCTTTCAACTGCTGGCTCCGGTAGCCAAGGGGCGGAAGGGCACGTTTGAGGATGTCTTCGCCCAGGCCAAAGCCGATGGCTTCGTCCGCGCCCGCATCGACGGGGTGACGACCGATTTGGAGCAGCGGCTCAAGCTGGCCAAAAATAAGAAGCACGACATCGAACTGGTGGTGGATCGGCTGGTCATCCCCACCGAGGAAGACGACGAGTTCCATACCCGGCTGACGGATTCCGTCGAGACGGCCCTGCGCTGGGGGGAGGGGATGCTCATCGTCGATGTCATCGACGGCGAGGAGTTGATTATGTCGGAGAAGAACGCCTGTCCCCACTGCGGCCTCAGCTTCCCGGCGATGACGCCGCAGATGTTCAGCTTTAACTCGCCGCTGGGGATGTGCCCCGACTGCAACGGTTTGGGAACCCGCTTCGAGTTCGACCCCGACCTGTTCATCGATCCCTCCCTGTCGATTAACGCCGGGGCGGTGCTGCCGTGGGGCGAGGTTGGCAAAAAGAAAGGCTGGGCCGGTCAAATCGCCCGGCAGATTGCCGACCGCTTCGACATCAGCCTGGATACGCTCTGGAGCGAGTTGCCCAAAAAGGTGCGGGATTTGATCCTGAAGGGCAATCCCTCCATCAAATTCAAATACGAAAGCGAAAATTTCACCGGCTCCTGGCCCTACGAGGGCGTCGTCGAGACGATCCGCCGTCGCTACAAAGAGACCCACTCGCAGGGGCGGCGGGATTATTACAGCCGCTACCTCAGCGAGCAACCCTGCCTGACCTGCCACGGCCAACGGCTGCGGCCCGAAGCCGGGGCGGTCAAGCTGGCCGGACGCTCCATTGCCGAGATGACGACGATGAACGTGGCCGAGGCGTATGCCTGGATTAGAGGCTTGATGGGGGACGGCATCGAGCCGGGAGGCAATGGCTCGGAGGCGCAGGGGAGCGAGGGAGCGAGGGAGCTAGGGACAAACGGCAAGGGAAATGGCTATCTTGACTACGGACTACAGACTACGGACTACGAACTACCAGCCTTTTTCCTCAACGAGTCGCAAGCAACTTACACGACCAC
>CAZWZZ010000480.1:508-5435 GCA_964638395.1 uncultured Caldilineaceae bacterium | reverse complement strand
ACTCGGGATGCTGCTAACTTAATGACATTGCCCTGTCACTAATCCAACAGTGCGCCACACAACATTTTGTGATATAATGCACGTTAAGTTTGTTAAAAATGGTACTTGTTATAATAGACCCTCAGTACCATCCGTTTTTTTGCACAATTGCCAGCGAAAAAAGAAAATTCACCAAATTCCAGTCGAGACCCGATGATGAGCGACCTACGCCAGCAAATCCTGAAGGCCCTGACCCAGGCCCACCAGACCCGGCAGCTTGACGCGGCCCTGACCCCGGCGATATTTCCACCCTTCGCCGAGGCTCTGGAGCCGGTCATTCGCCACTACCGCCGCCGGGTGGGTCAATTTCCCGACGCAACAACCTTTCAGACGATAGCCAACAACTTCAACAGCGATGGGCCCCGGGTGCAACTGTTGCACCAGGTCGATCATCCGCAGGCCATCGAGCAGTGGGAGCAGGTGCGCCAGAGCCTCCTGCTCCGCACGCAGCGGCAATGTTTGAACCTGCCGCCGGCGGACCAGGTCGAGATCGTGGCGGACACCATCCGTCGCTTGCAGAAAACGCTATCTACATTTGAATTTCGAGCCTCGCTCAAGGGCTGGATTATCTCTGTGTGGCTTAACGAATGTCGGCGGCGAGGGGCCAGAGTGAAAAAGGAGCGACAGCGGCGGCAGGGGGAGTTGCCGTTGGATCATACCAATCTGGATGAAGTCATCGCTCAGGCGGGCAGCGGCCCGGTCGAGGCGGTCGAGAAACGGTTGGTACTCTCGGCGCTGTGGGCGCGGATCGAACTCCTGGCCGGTCAGCCGGATACCCTGATCCTGCGCCTCCATTTTCAGAATTACACCCTGCAAGATATTCAGGCCGAATTGGATTCGCCGCCCCCGGCTCTCTCGACCATCAAGCGGCGCAAGGACCGCCTCTTGAAGCGGCTGGCGGCGGATGACGAGCTACGGCAATTCGCCGTCGATTTGGGGATAGTGCCCGACAAGGAGGAAAGCGTTGCAAAAAATCCCGAATCGTAAGGGTCTTATAAAGTAGACCACTGGAAGACAGCTATGGACAATGGCGAACAAATCAAACTGATCATGACCCACCTCCTGGGCCGGCCGGTCAGCCAGGCCGATTTGGAAGCGGCGGTGGCGCAAGTGGCGACGGACCCGCAGCTTTTAGCCCTGTTCGAGCGGCTGGAAATGCTGCTTGAGGGGGCGGATGATCTGGCCTGGTTGGAGTCGATTGTGGCCGCCCGCGAAGGACTGGTCGATGAGACGATGGCCGCCTACCTGGCCGAACGGGAGACGCTGGCCCGGCTGATGCCCGAGTTGGTCGCCCAGGTTGAGGCGCTGCTGGCGGAGTCGGCAGCGGAGGCCGAGGAGGCTCCGCTTCTGCCCCCTTTTCCCACCTTCGCCGACCGGTTTGAGACCGGAGACAAACCGGACGACTCGACCGGCTGGCAGCAACGCCCCACGTTTGAATGGCGGCTGCGGGAGGCCGGGACAGTCGTCGTCCGCTTGCTGTCGGCCCTGGTCAGCCCGCCACCACTGTTAGCGACCGCCGTCAAGGGAGAGGCTGACCCGGAAGCCACGCTCGAAGAATTGCACCGCCTCAGCCTCGATCCCGATGACACCGGCGACCTGGCCCTGGAGATCATCATCCACCGCGACCCGACCGCCCCCGCCCTGAGCCGCCTGACCGTCCGGGCCGAAAGCCCCAGCCGCTGGCCCGACCTGGCCGGGGTCCAAGTCCAGGCCACTGCCGCCGACTGGCAGGCCGTCGGCCCCACCGACGACGACGGCGAGGTAATGTTCGAGGGGCTACCCGTGGCCGATATCAAGCGATTGGTGATTGAAGTAACCCCATAACCATCTGTCCACCTGCAAGGTTTTAGCAACCTTGTAGGTGTGGCTGACGGAGTCGATTTCGGACCAGACCTTGCAGGTTCTAGAAACCTACAAGGTCGCGAGCATCGGACCAGACCTTGCAGGTTCTAGAAACCTACAAGGTCGCGAGCAATTTCCGCTGGTAAATTTTTTGACGAGGTGACACCCGATGACCCACACGACCAGACTATGGCTCGGCCTGACGGTCGGCACAATATTGTTGGTAATTTTCCCGTTGGGGGTGATGGCCAATAGCCGCCTGGTTCGGTTGCAAACCAACGACGGAACCGGCTTTTTCGTAGACAGCGGTCAAAATCTGGGCAATACCGAAGGAACCGCCAGCCTGGCCCTGGCCGATTTGGATGGGGATAACGATGTCGATGCCTTCATCGGCAATGGTAGCCAACAAACCACGTCGGCGGTCATCAGCGGACGCAACTTTGCCGATGGAGCCGAGGTCAAAGTGGGCGAGACCCTGGTCGATAGCACGTTCGCCAATGCCCAAACGGTGCTAGTTGATATTCCGCCCGGCCTGACGCCGGGCAGCTACAGCGTGACAGTGACCAATCCCGACGGCACGAGTGGCAGCTTACCCGATGGCTTCACCGTGACCGGGGTTGCCACGCAGCAACTCTATCTGCCGCTTATCCTGAAGTAATTTTTCTAGACCAGACCTCAAAGGTTTCCAAAAATGATTTTGTCTGAAAATTGACCGAATAGTCAAAGTAACTTTATCTATAAACAGCCTACAGAAACTTTTGAGGTCTTTATTCGCTATGGATGATTTACACACTTACCTGAATCACCCCCCCGCCGAAACCGTGGCCCGCTTTGCGGCCCGCCTGACCGAATGGCTCAGTTTGAGTGACTACGAACAGATCGAACGGCTAGTGGCGGCGGCTCGTCCCCTCCAGGAAACGCGGCCCGCTCTGACGGCCTGGGTTGGTTATGCCCAGGGCATGCTGACCCGCGAAGCCGGCGACTATCCGGGGGCCATCGCCCAGTTTGAGCGGCTGCGGGCCAGCGATGCGCCGTTGCCGGATGATCTGGCGGCCCAACTGCTGAACAGCCTGGGGCTGGCCTACGAACTGAACGAGCAGTGGGATCGGGCTATGCAAACCTACGAGGCCGCCGTGGCTGTCTGTGAGCGGAGCGGCGATGCTTTCAGGCTGGGCAAAACGCTGGCCAATCTGGCCATCCTTCATTATAAAGGGGGGGATTACGAGGCCGCCGCGGCCAGCGCCGAACGTAGCGCCACCCTACTCGCCGAAAATCCCACCGACAAATCCTGGCAAATCAACCTGGGCAATGCGCTCAATGAGTGGGGCTTGAGCCTGCTTGAATTGGGCCGCTTTGAGGTGGCACGGCAGGCATTGGCCCGCTCTCTGGAGATTGACGAACGGTGGGACAAGGTGCGCGGCCAGGCCATCTCCCACACCAACCTGGGCCGCGTTTATCAGGCGATAGGCGATGTAGCCCAGGCCGCCCACCATTACGACCAGGCGCGGCAGTTGGCACTGGCGGTTGATGATCGCTTTGAGTTGGCCGAGATTGCCTGGCGACAGGGGACAGCTCACGTGAGCAACGATAATTTAACTGAGGCCGCCGCCGCGCTGACCGAAGCCCTGACCCTGGCCCAACAGCATCACAACCACGAATTTGTGTCCGATATTCATCTCAGCCGGGCCGCTCTGTATGACCGGTTGGGTGAACCGGCCCAAGCCCTGGTCGAAATCCGCCAGGCGGTCGAGTCTGTCGAGTCGTTGCGGGCCAACATTGACCTGCCCGAAGCCCGCATCCGGCTGCAAGGGGCGCGTCTGGAGCCGTATGAGCAGATGGTCAGCCGCCTCTGTCGCTCGGAGCGGTCTGTCGACCGCTCCGAGGCGTTCCGGTATGCGGAGATGGCCAAATCGCGGGCGTTGGTGGAGATGTTGGCTCACCAACCCCTGCGCCCTCCGGCTGATGTGCCGCCCGCCTGGCTCACCGAGGCGGCGGCGGTGCGGGAACAATTGCGCCATCTGTACCACCAGACCGACGCTCCGCCCGATCAAATCATCAGGCTCGAAAGCCAACTGCACAACCTACGCCGCCAAATCCATCAGCATAATGCCGAGTTCGAGTCGTTCCACTCGGTCAGCACCCTCTCATTGGATGAAGTGATGGCCCGCTTGCCCGCCGGGGGAGTGTTGGTCGAATATTTTACGACCGGGGATGATATTCTGGCCTTTACGGTCACGGCGGATGATTTTTGGATCACGCCTCTGCCGCTCCGGGTGCGTGACCTGGACAAGGCTTTTCGTGGGGATCAGGGAGTAGGGTCAGCCCAACTGCGTGCCCTGACTCGTCCGGCACAAGGGGCGCTCCGGCAGCCCTGGATATTGCAGAAGCTGTACCAGGCATTGATCGAACCGTTGGGCCGACGGGTGCAGGAGGCCAGCCTGTTGTGTATCGTCCCCCACGGTCGGCTCCATTATCTGCCCTTCCACGCCCTGTACCGGCAAGTTGCCGCCGGGCCGGATTATCTGGGCCAGCCGACCCGGCCCATCATCTATGCCCCCAGCGCCACCACCCTGCTTGATTATTGCCAAAATAAACCACGCTCGCCTCACCAGGGTTGTCTGGCGCTGGGCTTCAACGGCCCGGCCACGTCGATGACTCAAGCCGAAATTGAGGCTCAGGCGTTGGCCCGGATGGTCGGAGGCCGGAGCTACACCGGAACCGAGGCTGCCAAACAGCAGCTCAAGGCGGAAGGCGGCGCGTATCGCTACCTCCACTTCTCTTGCCACGCCCATTTCAATCCCCAATGGCCAACCCTATCCCACCTCCGCCTGGCCGACGGCCCCCTGTCGGTGACTGACATCCTGCACGACCTGCGTCTCCAGGCCGAGTTGGTCAGCCTGAGCGCCTGCGAGACGGGGATGAGCCACATTTTGCAGGGAGATGAGTTGATCGGTCTGGTGCGGGCCTTTCTCTACGCCGGGACGCCGGCCCTCCTGGCCAGCCATTGGCCCGTCGATGAGGTGGCCACCCGCCTGCTGATGGAGCG
>CAZWZZ010000480.1:0-498 GCA_964638395.1 uncultured Caldilineaceae bacterium | reverse complement strand
GCTGACAACGGCCTCCAACCCCACCCAAGTCGGGCGTAACGCCCACGCCCTCAGCCAGGCCCAGCACGACCTGCGCCAGATGACCGTCGCGGAGCTGCGGGAGCGCCTGGCCCCGACCTATGAGGCCCCCACGCTGGAGGCTCACCTGGCCTATTTAGGCCGGCTGGCCAGCCTCGATCCCGAAACGCCCCGCTTCGGCACCGACCGCCTATTCAGCCACCCCTACTTTTGGGGGGCGTTTTTCCTGGTGGGGGATCGGTTGTAAGTCCCAGTCCATCCCAGTTTCGCTCGAAGGGGATTGCCAACTCCCCGGTTTGGCTCGGAGTTGACAATCCTAGCCGAGCAATAAAAAAACAGCCTCATCAGGCTGTTGTTGCACGCCCCGGTTGTTTGCCAGGAATTACCCGGTTGGCATCCCCAGTAGCCCCATCAGGGCGTATCGAGGGATGCCGTCGCTCCAAACGACACCCTTCGATACGGCTATCGCCTACTCAGGAT
>CAZWZZ010000479.1:0-5436 GCA_964638395.1 uncultured Caldilineaceae bacterium | reverse complement strand
CCGAGTGGCCTCGCCCCTACAAAACTTAAACATACGCCTCGGCGGGGCCGTTGGACCATCGAGGCGGTTGGAGCCGGTCAGGATGACGCGCCGGCTCCAGCACCACTTGCTCCAGGTCATCAACCGTGGCGTGCGCCCCGGCGGCCCGTAGGGTGGCGTGGTCGAGGGAGGTGGTCAAGCCGATGACGTGGCCGATGCCACAATCCAGGGCATCCCGCACGCCGGAGGCGCTGTCTTCGATGACCACACAGTGGGCCGGGGCAATGCCAAAAGGGACCACCGTCCGGCTGTGATGTTTCCGGTCGGTACGGGGGTCTACGCCATCCTCGCAGCCCATCACCAGGTCGAACAGGGCCGGCAGCCCAGCCATGTCCATCGTCCGCAACATCCGCATCCGCCGCGAGCGGGAGGAGACGGTGACATACCAACCCATTGACCGGGCGCGGTGGGCCAGCGGAATCACGCCCTGAATGGGCCGCAACCGGCCCCGGCCCAATTCAAAGAAAAGCTCCGTCTTCCGGGCCAGCAGCCGCTCCCCCTGAGCCTCGGTGAGATGCAGCGGTGGGCCAGGCACGGCGTTACACCACAGAGCGTAAATCTCGGTCAGGGTCAGCCCGACCAACTGTTTGTAACTGCCCCCAATGCGGATACCCAGCATTTCCTCAAAGGCCGCGTTCCAGCTTTCAAAATGGAGCTTCTCCGTCGAGACGATGACGCCGTCGAAATCAAAGATGAGCGCCCGTTTGGTTTGGTTGCGTTGCATTGGTTCTCTCCTGTCAGGATAGTTTCCGGTTTTTGTAAGGCAGTTCCAAGATTTAAATGATCCCAAAGTTGGATGATGAGTCAGTGGTCAGTGGTCAGTTGTCCTTTGCAACTGACCACTGACAAATGACAACTGGCCCCAAGCTCGGATTTTTGGGATCATTATTTACCTGCCGACGCTTGATCCGGCGGCGGCGGCAGGTGGTCCGGCAGAGTCCCCCGTTCGTAGATGTGCCACCACAGGTCGATGACCGGCCCCAGCTTCTCCCGGCGGGGATGGTCCTCCTGCCACGGCTTTTCATATTGGTAATGGATCACCTTGAGCCGCTCCCAGACCCACAAGGCCGGTAAGTTGAACCAGACGTATTGCAGAGTGTTATAAATGTAGGGCAGGCCGTGCCAGTCGGGGAAAAAATCTTCCAGAAAGGTCTGGTCGGTGCGCCGCCAGAAGCGCCCCGGCTGTTCCAGGTGAGCCAGCATCGCCTCAAATGTGCGGCGGCTGGGGCGGGCCACGAAGACGCCACTGTTGAGCCGGTTAAAATCGGCCAGGGTTTCATACAGGTTGGGCGCGGCCACAAACTCCGGGTAGTCGAACAGACGGTCAATGTTGCCGATGACGACGGTGTCGGCGTCGAGAAAGACCACGGCCCGGAACTGCTCCAGTTCCCATAGCCGCAGCTTGGCAAAATTGTCCAGCGGGTCGTGGAAGGTGGGTTTGCTGCCTTTGGTAAAGGGGGCCTGGCGGTGCTGCGCCTGGCGGCTGTGGCGCTGCCGGAAATCGGCCGACAGGGGCAGGGGGTCAACCCACAGCACGGGACAGCCGAGCGCCTCAAGGCGCTCCAGGCCGGGTAGGTCGCGCACTGCCAGCACCGTCAGGGGCCAGCGAGCGCCGCTCAACGTCAACGAGCGGGCCAGGGCCACAGCGCCCCGCACGTAATCGGGGTTGGTCACCAGGGTGACGTAGCTATTCGTCATTTGACAACATCCAAAAATGTGTTATCCTGCGCTCGAACATTGTTGTTCGTTCGATGTTTGTTTGATGTTCGTTTGAACGAAGTTTACTCAAGAACGCAGGAATGTCAATTTCAAATGTCAATTTCAATGGATGATGTGGCCCGGCGAGCGGGGGTGGCCAAAAGCACGGTCTCGCTGGTGCTGAACAACCGCCCCGGCGTATCGGCCGAGATGCGCCGCCGGGTGTTAGACGCAGCCGAGGCGCTGGGTTACAGCCTGCCCGGCCCCCGCGATGAAGCGAGCGAGACGCCGCCGGAGGTGCCGGCCATCGCCCTGGTCCATTGTGTGGATGACCCACCGGATATAGACCCCGGCCTGACCCATCTGTACCTTTCCTACCGGAATGGTATCCAGCGGTTCACCCACGGTCGGGACATCAGCGTGATGCTGGTGACCAGCTATCGGGACCACAACGGCGACAGTCTGAGCTATCAAATGCTGGCCCAGCAGGAGCAGGTGTTGGACGGCTTGATCCTGATGGGCACCGGTCTACGGTCTACCAGCCGCCTGGTGCAGCGGGCGCTTGAGCGGCAGACGCCCACGGTCATTCTGGGGCGGCATTGGCCGGACCTCCCCCTTAGCAGCGTCAGCCAGGACCACAGCGAGCAGGCCCACCTGATCCTGGATCACCTGATTTCGCTGGGACATCGCCACATTGGGCTGGTGGCCCGCGAGGTAGACCGGACGTATGACTGGTTCACCTGGCGGGTGAAAACATTCCGGGAGACGCTGAGCGACAAGCTGGGGCTGGAGCCGGCACCGTATGTGGCCATCGGAGCGGATGTGGCCGGGGCGGTGCAGGGCTTGCTGGAACGGCAGCCGCAGGTGACGGCCCTGTTGGGGCTAAACGATCACATTGCCTACCAGGCTATGCAGGCTGCCATCAGCACCGGGCGGACGATCCCCAACAGCCTGTCGGTGGCGGGCATCGATGGCGCGGTCAAGGCCCAGGAAGGGCTGCCGCTGCTGACGACCGTGGCCTTTCCCCACGAACGGGTGGGCTACCTGGCCGCCGAACTGCTGTTGAAGCAGATGCAGGACAGCGACCTCCGCAGCGGCCATCTGACCGTTCGCAGCCGGTTGGTCACCGGTGCCTCTTGTGCCGAACCGAAGGCGATTGGGTAACAGGAGCAAAGAGTCTGAGTTTGATTACATCAACAAAAGTGCATCAACAAAACAAACAAGGAGAACAGTAATGCGTGTATTGATTCTTGGGGGTGATGGTTATTTAGGCTGGCCCCAGGCTATGTATCTTTCTAACAAAGGACACGAGGTGGCGGTGTTTGACAGTTTTATGCGCCGCCGGGCCGACCTGGAATTTGGCTTTGACAGCCTGACCCCCATCGCCTCGCTCTACCAGCGGGTCGATGCCTGGCGAGAGGTGACCGGCAAGAGCATTGAAATGTTTGTGGGCGACACGATGGAGTATGATATGTTGAGCCGGGTCTTCAAGGAGTTTCGGCCTGACGCCGTGGTTCATTTTGCCGAGCAGCGCACCGCCCCCTACTCGATGATCGACCGGGAGCATGCGAACTTTACGATGGTCAACAATGTGGTCGGCACGATGAACGTGCTGTATGCCCTTAAAGATTTTGCCCCGGATTGCCACCTGGTCAAGCTGGGCACGATGGGGGAATATGGCACCCCCAACATTGACATCGAGGAAGGGTTTATTGACATCGAATATAAAGGGCGCACAGACAGGCTGCCTTATCCCAAACAGCCCGGCTCTTTTTACCACCTGAGCAAGGTCCACGACAGCCACAACATTCATTTTGCCGCCAAAATCTGGGGCATCCGGGCCACCGACCTGAACCAAGGGGTGGTGTATGGGGTGGAAACGGATGAAACCAGGCTGGATGAACGACTGGCGACCCGCTTTGATTACGACCAGGTGTACGGGACGGCCCTGAACCGCTTCTGTAGCCAGGCCGCGATTGGCTACCCGATGACGGTTCACGGCACAGGCGGACAGACTCGCGGCTATCTGAACATCCGGGATACGGTGCGCTGTATCGAGCTGGCCCTGTTGAATCCGGCCGAGCGGGGTGAATTTCGGGTCTTCAACCAATTCACCGAACGCTTCTCGGTCATGGAGCTGGCCCACCTGGTCAGAGAGGCCGGCCGGGAGTTGGGGCTATCCCCGACCATCGAGTCCCTGCCCAACCCCCGCGTCGAGGCGGAAGAGCATTACTACAACGCCGCCCATTCCAAGCTGCTGGACCTGGGGCTGGAACCCCACCTGCTGTCGGAAACGATCCTGGAATCGTTGATGCAGGTAGCGTTGGCCCACACCGACCGGGTAGACCGGCGGTTGATCGCCCCGACCGTCAACTGGCGAGATGCCCATAACGTGGTTCGGGCGGAAACCGGCCACCACGAACCGGCCCCGCCCACACCGGCCACCAACGGCGCTCAGCGGCCTCTGCCGGTCTCGTAATTTTGCGTACTGCCCCATAGTGTGACAGAGCTTGGTCGGGATTTCCTCCTACGGATGATCCCGACCTTTTTTCTTTACCTTTCTACGCTTTGTCACCAATTCTCCACGAAATCTTTATCATTCCCCCACAACACCTCGTTAAATTTGTGCTATGATGAGAGTTGATCTAGAATCATTTCTCCCTATCGACTATAGTGAACCAGTTCGGGTACTCCGGCTTCCTCACTCAAGGCACATCATTACAATTCCCCACAAAAATTGCCACAAATAACGCACATTTACATACGTTTGTAATAATTAATAATTTTTATCTTGCCGATTCCAAAAAGTTTTTTGAAGTCGGCCCGGGACAATCCGGCTATGGTCGAGGGGTAAGACCTGACAGGTTTCCGAAATCATTGTTATTTGAAACGAATTTGCTATAGCTTGCCTTGATTATCCGTAAATTTTCGCAAAAACCTGTCAGGTCTGGCTTTTTACCCCTCAGTTCTGCGTTGAACCTATTTTTGGAGGCACTATTGATGAGACGAATCATTTTATTGACCCTTGCCACATTGGCCGGCATTGTAATGGGCTTGTTGGGCTTGAGGCAGGCTCAGGCGCAGATCGATGCCTTTACCTTTTTCATCCCCTATCCGGCTGATCTGACCGACAATCAATATGACATCGGCAAGAACAGTGATCCAAGCTTTATCAATGCAAATGTGGTGACGACACTGTCCGTTGCCGTGGGCCGGGCTGATACGATCATTTACTACGATCATTGGGAGGATGGCCTGGAAGATAACCTGACCTCTCCCACCCAAAGTACGACTGAAATCTGGGGGGATGGCGACCTGACGAATGGAGCCGCGCCGGGGTTTCCCGGCGATGTCTTAACCGCCGGAGATGCCATCAACCCCCAAGAAGTTATCCCTTTACCCCGCGATCCTGCTGTTATTTTTTACGATGGGGGCGATAAACTGACCGCCGTCCGGGGCAATATTGCCATCAGTGTGGCCAATTGGATCGAAAATCCGGGCGGTATTTTCTATGCCGGATCGTGGGAACTGTACCCCACCGGCAGTTGGGGCACGGAGTATCTCAGCCCGATTGGCGAAAATTTGGGGGGAACGCGGGCCGGTTTTACTGTTGTATTGGTCAACGTGCAGGCCGCCCAGGATAACACCACGGTCGATCTCGACCTGGATGTCGACGGCGCTTTCGAAGATTCCGTGGTG
>CAZWZZ010000478.1:0-5437 GCA_964638395.1 uncultured Caldilineaceae bacterium | reverse complement strand
GGGCAATATCGCTGACGATACTCCGCAGGCGAGTCACCTCCTGACGCGCTTCCTTGACGTTGCGGCAAACGTGGCTGCCGATTTCAACCTGGGACTGCAAAAATTCCGGCTTGACCTGATCCCGAAAAACGACTGCTCCCTTATCCAGAAATTCCGAAATGTAAGAGGTCAACTCCCGCGTTTCGGGGTCGATGATTTGATACTCCTCCTCGATACCGAGGGTCAAATCTTCAATATTCATCTACGTTTCCTCCCTTATGAGCTACGCGCCAATGAACCGGCCCGATTATAGCACAGGTTGGGAGGCTCTCCAATTAGGGCAAAACTGGCCCAACAGATAATGGCTTTACCAAAAACAGAGTGAGACTTAAACTTTTTCAAAGGGACGGTTGGTAGGGATAATGCTCCGGGCCGGATTGAAACCGGCGACGTAGGGTACAAACCCACTGTGAGCCTTTCCACTCCGGTCGTCTGCTTACTGCATCTCCCGCACCCCCCACCAGGGTGAGTCGCCCTGAAAATCATAATACTTCGTTCGTACCAATTCCAACGGATTACCCGACAGAAATCCGCCAGGCAGCCTGGCATTGTGCAGCCGAATCGTCTTGTAGTAGTCAGGTGATAGCGAGACGGCATCACTGTGCCTGTCCCCTCTGGCCCAATGGCGGAGTCCGTTTGGGCTGTCGAATAGGACCAGATTGCAAGCGTTACCACACGGCAGTTGCAGCGTGCTATACGTCAGTAAGTGAGGATGTTGGGGAAATTCGGCAATGAGCGCCTCATCTATCGCATCCAACGGGGTTCGATTGACGCCTTCGATTTTCCGACCACAAAAGCCGACCACGGTCAAATGATCCACGGTTATCAGCGGTTCGAGCCGGGAAATCGTGATCCGGTGCAGGCGATTGTTCGGCTCAGAGGCGTATAGGACCAGGGGACGGGGCCGGTCGGGAACCCCTTGCGGCTGGGTCACGATTTCACGCAGTCGCTCCAGCATATATTGGAGCGTCTCCAAATCCTGCATACTGTCAACAGGATTGGTAAAGGGGCGTTCAGGCACCGTCTCCAACATTTCCAACGTTACAAATTCTTTAGACATTTGTCACCTCCTAAATTTGGCAAAATCAAAAATAGCCCAGCAAGAGCTTTTGTCAGCAAGGTTGATCGTTGTCCCGTCTATTCTGTTGTGGCATGGTTGCTTCGGTTCACAACTTGGTCTGTAGAGGATGACCAGGTGGTGCCAACCGAAATTAAGAATTGTGTTGTTTCGTTAGCAGGTTCGGCTTAAAACATCCATAATCCGTCGCAACGGATCGTAATCGCTGTCGGCCACGGCCGCAAAACGCTTTAAGCCGGCCTGTTCGAGGATTGTGCGGCCTGAGTTGTCGATGTGCATCGATAGTAAGGCTGTCTGCACACTGTCGTAACAATCTTTAGACAGGCCCCGAACTGCCGCCACCGGGGGCATCGGATTCGGCCCCAACCGTTCGATCACCCGGAAAACTGCGGCTCGCGCCGGGCGTTGGGCCATCTCCATATCAAAAATAACGCTGTCAATCGCGGCCACATCGACCAGCCCTTGCTCTACCCAATCCATCGAGCGAGCGTGGCTGCCGGAGGGTACGCTTTCTTTGAAAAAATCGGATAAATCTTCGTCCTCACCGAGCCGCCGTAGATGGTACCACGGCAGCATATAGCCTGAAAAGGAATGAGGCTCATTGTAAACAAACCTGCTCCCTCGCAAATCGGCCAGAGTATGATAGGGGGAAGCGGCCCGGACGATGACATCCGAATAGTAAATCGGCTGATTGTGATAGCGGGGCTGGCTCAAGACCGGGGCGGCCAACAAGCGCAGCAGGGGAGGTGTATGATCCGCTTTTTTGACGTAGGGCAGGCCACATGTAAAGACGACCTGAATCGCCTCCCGCTGTACCAGAGCCTCCTGCTCAGCCGGGGGTATGCCGCTGATGAACTCGGTCGGCAAGCCGGTCACCCGCTCGATATGGGCCGAGATTTGGCGGTAAATATCGAGCGCGTTGTCCCCTAAAAAAGAGGTGAACCGGATCGGTTCGAGAGAAAAACCTTGCTTCATTGGATACTCATTATCTCGAATAAAACCTGTACGTGGTCTTCTGTAGCGCAAATTGCTGATTTGCGCCGCGTCGCTTCCAAGCCGGAACAATTTGGCAAATTGTTCTACAAATTGCAGCCCAGTTGGGCAGAGATGTGGCGAGCGGTCTCTTTAACCGGCTCGATGAAGTGCGCTACATCCTCCGCCCCCATCCGATAAGTAGGACCGGAGACTACAACCGCAGCCATAACCTGGCCGTTGTGGTCGCGGATAGGGGCCGCAATCGCACTCAAGCCGTCCTGATGCTCATCATGAGTCACGGCATATCCCTGACGCTGAACGTCCCGCAATGCTGCTTGCAGGACCGCGTTATCAACCACTGTCCGGTTGGTGAAGGCCGGCAGCGGCTCAGGGAGCAACGTTTGCCGGGTGGCCGGCGGCAGGTGGGCCAGCAGCACTCTCCCGGCGGCGGTACAATGGAGGGGCGTTCGCCGCCCGATGCGTCCGATATATTGGATCGGACGGGGGCTGGCCACCCCCCCAATATTCATACAATCGCTACCGTCTAAAACAGCAATATTGACCGTCTCCTGCGTCTGAGCGGCCAACTCATTTAAATAAGGTTGGGCGATTTTGGGCAGGTCGATCCGATCCAAAACAATCCCGGCCAGGGTGACCAGGCTGAAGCCCAGATGATAGCGGCCCGTTTCCGGGTTTTGCTCAACAAACCCCTCCTGTTGCAGGGTCGAGAGCAACCGGGAGACGGTGCTTTTGTGCAGACCAAGCTGCTCGCTGAGGGCTGTGACACTCAGTTCGCTGTCGGTCTTGGTAAAACTTTTCAAGATGGCCGCCGCTCGCTGCACCGATTGAACCGTGGAGTCTGTGGCTGATTTTTTAGAAGACACGATCAGTTCCGGTCAGGCTGGAGCCGGGTGAGGGGTAAGTGTTGCACATTACGCAACGCTGTTCCCAAATATTAACTACATTATAACAATTTTTAATACGCTTGTCAATCACTTTTTGCCCTCCACGTTAATGGTTTTCGACCCTTTCGAGTATATGTCTGCCTCTATATTATAGCAAGGTGGAGTGCGGATGAGTTATCGGGGCAAAAGGGAACAATTCAATTTTTGGACAGATTTTAGAGCGGTTGAAAAAAGAAAAATCTAATCAAAAAAGTCCCACCGGGCACGGGGCCGGCAGGATTTCACAAAACAGGCTATACGATTAATAACGGCTCGAACTACGGCATAATTTGGACGTCGCCACCATCTTCGCGCAGTTCATCGACCAGCTTTTCGTCGTCGGTGACGGCGATGTAGGCGATGCCCCGGCGGGTAACGCGACACTCAGGATAGGAGGTCGGCATCTTCACGGCCCACACGATGCTGCCATTCCGGCGGATCGCATCCTGATGCGTTCTGGCTTCAGTCCAATCAACAGCCCATTTTATCATGGCATATGCTCCTCTGTTGCCAACTTTCGATTGATTGCTTATATTTTAGACAGTAATTAAATCCTCGGCAAATCCAATTCATGATCGAAAAGCAAAATTAAGCCACGATTATTACTCCGTTAAATCCGTTTTAAGCTCCTGTAAAATTTTATTAACTCTCCTTAATCAACCCATCCCGATACGCCTCCAGCAAGGCTTCCAGATCGGCAATGCTCTTCTTGAGATCCCGCCCAATGTCCGTATCTCTGACCCGGATGCGAGAATAATGTAACTCCAACGTCTCCATCTGGGAATGAATGTCCGTCTCCTCTTCGATGGCCGTCTGGGTCGACTCAAAAGGATTGTGTGAAACGAGCAGCAGGCCGTAGGAGTTGGAAACGAGGGTATAGCCGGCGATGCCGGTCTGTTTTTGATAGGCTTTGGAAAAGCCGCCGTCAATGACCAACAGCCTGCCCCCGGCCTTGATCGGACTTTCTCCCTTCTTGACCTTGACCGGCACGTGACCGTTGATGATGTGGGCCGTTTTGGGGTCCAGGCCGAACGCCTCCAAAATTTTGCGGGCCGTTTCCGGTTTGTCCCGCAACTGGTAATAAGCATTTTTGGTCTCGGTGTGGGTACTCTTGTCGTCGATGAAGTACCGCTCGAAGGTGGCCATCTTATCCTTGCCGAACAGGGGCGACTGCTCCCCGCTCCACAGATACCATATCGCATCCAGCCCATACTGGCGTAACTCCGGGTCGTTCGTCGTGAAATACCCCTGGCGAGCCAGCCGCTCCAGACGATCCATAAATTCTCTGGCCGCAAATTCCTGATTATCCACCTTGAAAGCCATAAACGAGCCATCCTCGTGCATCGGAATACAGCCGTGGTAGAGCAAATTGCCGTTGTAGACCAGATACATACTCCCCTTTGAGTAGAGAAAACGGACGTGTTCCTGCAACCGCTCGCTGTTCATAAAAGAGAGCTTGAGCCGCTCGACCACCGCCTCCTCCCGTTCCGACAGAGCGTAGGGATTTTCAGGATCGAGCGTCGGAAAATTAGTGTCGTTGAGCGGGTACGTCTTCCCGTCGATACAGACCGTCCCCTTTTCCAGGTTGACCTTATCCAGCAGCAGTCGTTCGTCCATATTGTAATGGGACCGACGTTTAATAATCTGCCCTTCCAGCTTCAACTGGATGATGCTGATGGCCTTGTGCATGCGGGCCATCAGCATAATTTCATTCTCGGTATACTCCTCCTCACCCGACAGCTTGGGCCTGAATTTTTGGCAGGGATCATCGCCGTAGACATCGACCGCAAAAGAAGCCAGCGGCAACATGCTGATGGCGTAACCATTCTCCAACGTCTCCATATTCGAGTAGCGTAGGCAAATACGGATGACGTTGGCCAGACAGGCTTCGCTGCCCGCCGCCGCGCCCATCCAGACGATGTCGTGATTACCCCACTGAAAATCGACGGAGTGATGCTGCACCAGGGTGTCCATAATAATGTGCGCCCCCGGTCCCCGGTCATAGACATCGCCGATGATGTGCAGCCGGTCGATAATCAACCGCTGAGTCAGCTCCGACAGCGCGATGATGAAATCCTTGGCTCGCCCGGTCGAGATAATCGTATCGATGATGCTCTGGTAATACTCCAGCTTATTGTCTAAACTCTCCTGTTCGTGCAGTAGCTCTTCCAAGACGTAGGCAAAATCTTTCGGCAGCGCCTTCCGCACTTTGGAGCGGGTATATTTCGAGGAAATCACCCGGCAAATCTTGACCAGGCGAAAGAAAGTAATCCGATACCACTCCTCCTCATCCTCGACCGTTTTCAGGATGAGCGGCAATTTGCGCTGCGGATAATAAATCAGTGTGGCCAGGCTCTTCTTCTCCCGCTCCAGCAGCGTATTGCTAAACACATCATCGATC
>CAZWZZ010000477.1:0-5444 GCA_964638395.1 uncultured Caldilineaceae bacterium | reverse complement strand
AACGGGTGTTGTGGTCCCCGCTCCATTCGGCTGCCCTGGCCTTGACCTCGGATGAGTTGGAGCGGGTCAAGCGGTGCGCCGGGTATAGCTGCGGCTGGCTCTTTCTCGACACCAGCCGCAACGGTCGTCGCCGCTGGTGCGAGATGGCCCACTGTGGCAATCGGGCCAAGGCTCGCCGCTACTATCGCCGGCATCAGGGGGAGGAATAGACCCTATTGCTCTTTGTAACTCATCTGTAATTGGATTTTGGTAACATACTAATGTATAACCATATTATCAGGGAGAGATAAAACAGCCACGCAGTCGATGCTGAAACAAACGCCAAAGACGTCAGGCTACAGGCCATCACCGGGAGTGGAGGTACCACCATTAGTAGTAGGTCGTAATGAAAAAACTCAACGGGGGGTTGTCCCCCACGACGCCGGTCACAGATCGGCCCGTAGTATTCCATTGCGATCTACTGAGTTATTAGCTTGCGTTTATGGAAAGGAGCATCGTTTATGTCAACCGCCCAAATTTTCAACGACATCAAAGAGCAATACCCTGAAAAATTTGCGTCCAACACCCGGATTTTTGACCATATCAACCGAGGAGATCATCTCTTCATCGGCACCGGCTGCGGCCAACCCCAATATCTCTTGCGTGCCCTGGTCAACTACGTCGAGGCCAACCCCAAAGCCTTTTTCGATGTAGAAATTTTTCACATCCCGCTCGGCCCCGTGCCGTATCTCGATGAGCGGTTCAAGCCCAACTTTCGCCACAACGCTTTCTTCGTCGGCGAAAGCACCCGCAACGCCATCAACCACGGCCTGGCCGACTACACCCCTATTTTTCTGTCCCAGGTGTCCGAGCTGTTTGAGCGGGACCAGATTCCGCTGGATGTGGCCCTCATCCAAACCTCGTTGCCGGATGATGAGGGTTATCTCAGCCTGGGCGTCAGCGTGGACATCGTCAAGACGGCGGTCGAAAAATCGGCCCTGGTCATCGCCCAGGTGAACCCGCAGATGCCTCGCGTCCCCGGCGACACCTTCATTCATCTCAGCGAGGTAGATTTTGTCGTGCCCTACGACGAACCGCTGTTGGAGTATCACAACGAGTGCGACCCCACCGTGGCCGAGCGCGTCGGCGGCTACATCGCGTCGCTGGTCGAGGATGGAGACACCCTCCAGATTGGCTACGGGGCCCTGCCGGACGCCATTCTGCCCTGCTTGCGGGACAAAAAACATCTGGGGCTCCATACCGAACTGATGACCGATGGCCTGGTAGCTTTGATGCAGGCCGGGGTCATCGACAACTCCCAGAAATTTATCAACCCGGGGCGCAGTGTCGCCGCTCTCTGCGTCGGCAGCCGGGAGACCTACGCCTATCTGCACGAGAACCCGGCCATCGAGTTTCGCACCGCTGACTATACGAATAATCCGCTGGTCATCGCTGCTTACAACAATATGATTGCTATCAACAGCGCCCTGGAGATCGACCTGACCGGCCAGGCCACGGCGGAGTCGCTGGGCAAGACCTTTTACAGCGGCATCGGCGGCCAGGCCGATTTTATGCGGGGCGCGGCGCTGGCGCAGGGGGGCAAGGCGATCCTGGCGCTGCCTTCGACGGCGGAAAATGGCGAGGTGTCCCGGATTACGCCGCTGCTCAAAGAGGGCGTCGGCGTCACCCTCAACCGGGGGGATGTGCAGTACGTCGTCACCGAATATGGCATCGCCTTCCTTCATGGCAAGAGTATCCGCGAGCGGGCGATGGAACTGATCGGCATCGCCCATCCCAAATTCAGGCCGTGGCTCATCGAGGAGGCCAAGCGGCTGGAACTGATTTACCCGGATCAAGCCTTCATCCCCGGCGAACAGGGAGCTTACCCCGAAACGCTGGAAACGCGAACGACGACACGAACGGATCTGGAGCTGTTCCTGCGCCCGGTCAAAATCAGCGATGAACCGCTGCTGAAGGATTTCTTCTACTCCCTCTCCGATGAAAGTCTCTACTACCGGTTTATGTCGATGCGAAAGGACATTCCCCACGAACGGCTGCAAGAATTTGTGGTGATCGACTACACCTCGGAGATGCTCATTTTGGCCATTCGCCGGGAGGAGGAGAAAGAGACAGTCATCGGCGCGGGCCAATACTTCATCAACGAGTTCGACCGGACGGCGGAGCTATCTATGGCGGTGCGGGATGATTACCAGGGGCAGGGCATTGGCAAGGTGCTGCTGGATTACCTGGTGCGGCTGGTCCAGGAGCAGGGCCTGACCGGAGTCACGGCCTCGGTTTTGCCGGATAATTTCCCGATGCTACGCCTGCTCGAAGAGACGCCCGGCAAGCGGCAACGCTCCGACGACGGCACTTACGATATGAAGATTTTGTTTGATTAGCCGTATCCCCGCCGATTTTTTGAGGCAACGACGACAACGGATTAAGAAACAAACGGATTTTATCTTTCTCCATCCGTTTGTTTCCACCTCCGTTGTCGTTTCCCCCAAGTTACCGAGAAGTTACGACTCATGTTATAATTCAGTAAAATAGTATCTATTCAGCCGTTGCCGTAAAAACAGCGATTTCATAGCGGGGATTAGGAGATTAGGAGATTTTATCTAAAAATTTATCCCCTCATCCCCAAATCCCCGCGAAAAATGATCGTTTGGGGAGGCTGCTGAATAGTTACGTAAAATATTCTAAGAGACTGTTCTAAAAGTCTGCCAGGGTCCACAGATAGACACAGATTGTCACTGATCGTATCAAATTTCTGATAAAATCTGTGAATATCAGGATCAATCTGTGGACAACTCTGTAGCCTTCCACTTTTAAAGCAGCTTCTAACAACTGGAGATGAAAATGACACATAAACCTGACCGAAACCTGGCAATGGAGCTGGTGCGGGTCACCGAAGCGGCGGCGCTATCTGCGGCCCGTTATATGGGCCTGGGTAACAAGGAGGCCGGCGATCAAGCCGCCGTGGATAGTATGCGGGCGGTGTTGGAAACGGTCAATGTCGATGGGACGGTCGTCATCGGCGAGGGGGAGAAGGATGAAGCGCCGATGCTCTACAACGGCGAAAAAGTGGGGCAGACGCCCGGCCCGGCGATGGATGTGGCGGTAGACCCGGTCGAGGGGACGAGTTTGTTGGCCCTGGGCCGGACCAACGCCGTCTCGGTCATTGCTATGGCCCAGCGCCACAGTATGTGGCATCCCGGCCCCTCCCTTTATATGAAAAAGATTGTGGTGGAGCGAGAAGCGCGAGAGGCGATTGATATCCGGCTCTCTGCCACGGAAAATTTGTATCGCATCGGTGAAGCGTTAGGGCGTCCCGTTCAGGAATTGACCGTCTTCGTCCTGGACAAACCCCGCCACGAAGCGTTGATCGCAGAAATACGGCGGGCCGGGGCCCGTATTTCGATTCAAACCGATGGGGACGTGGTCGGGGCGCTGATGGGGGCGATTCCCGGCACCGGGGTCGATATTTTGATGGGCACGGGCGGCACGCCGGAGGGCATCATCGCGGCGGCGGCAGTCAAGGCCCTCGGCGGCGGCATGCAGGCCCAATGTGACCCCCAGAGCGAGGCCGAGCGGGAGCGATTGACCGCCCATCTGGGCAGCCGCCTGACAGAGACGCTGATGTTGGATGACCTGATCCAAACGGATGATGCCTTTTTTGCCGCCACCGGCATCACCAACGGCCCCTTTTTAGAGGGGGTGCATTATGACCGGGAAGGGGGCGTAACCACCCACAGCATCGTCATCCGCGCCCTGTCCGGTTCGATACGTTATATCAAAGGCGTCCACCAACTCAGACGTGAACTCGATTTCAAGCGGCTCGGCGTCGCCGAGGCGGTCGAGTTAGCGACGCATTAGGGGGGTATTTCAGGGTGAATGATGCCCACCCATAATTTTACTATCCCGATGGAAGGTTGGAAGGTTGGAAGGCTGGAAGTTTGGGCATTCGCTTGATAGCCAGCCTTCCAATTCTTCCACACTTCCAAACAGGCTAAAATTTGTCCAAAAACAGAAATGCTCCCCGGATTAATTGACGATTCCTCGGCTACCCTGCTATACTAACGGCTGAGAAAAACAACTTTTTGATTAAGAAAGATAATTTATCGGGAGCGCATGAAAATAGATTACAAATACATCGACCGGGCCAAAAAAATCATCGAGCGGGAGGAAGGGGCGACCCTCAAAGATTGGGGGGGCAAGCTGCCGGTGGCGCTGGTCTGGCCCAACAGTTACCGGGTCGGGATGAGCAGCCTGGCCCTGCACATTCTGTACCGCCTGTTCAACGACGAGCCGGATGTCGTCTGCGAGCGGGTTTTTTTTGGCTACCAACAAGCCCCCCACCGTCGGGAGCCGATCATCTCCATCGAGTCGCAACGCCCGCTGGATGAGTTCGCGGCTATCGCCTTCACCGTCTCTTACGAGCTGGATTATTTCAACATCATCGAGATGTTGCGCCGGGCCGGGATGCCACTTTTCGCCGAGGAGCGGGATGAGAGCTGGCCGCTGCTGATCGCCGGCGGCCCGGCGATCTACACCAACCCGGAACCGCTGGCCGATATTTTCGACGTGGTGGCCATCGGCGAGGGGGAGGCCATCGTCCCCCCGCTGATCGACGCCCTGTGGGAGATCAACGATGCCCCGCGTGACGAAGCCTACCGCCGCCTGGCCGAGGTCCCCGGCCTGTACCTTCCGGCGATCAACAACGGGCCGGTTTCGCGGGTCTGGATCAAAGATATCGAAACCCGCCCGACGATCACCCAAATTTACAGCGACGAGACCGAATTTGGGGATCGCACCCTAGTCGAAATTGGGCGGGGCTGTGGCCGGGGCTGCCGTTTCTGCCTGGCCGGGTATATCTACCGGCCCGCCCGCGAGATGCACCTGGACACGGTGCTGGCCATCGCCCAACACAGCCTCAAACATCGGGACCGCATCGGCCTGGTCAGCGCCGCCGTCAGCGACCATAGTTGGATCGACGAGATGGCGACGGAACTGCGGCGGATGGGTGCCCGGCTGACCGCCTCCTCGATGCGGGTCGATCCGATTAGCGAGCCGCTCATCAAGGGGCTGGCCGAGAGCGGCAACCAAACCTTGACCATCGCCCCCGAAGCGGGCAGCGGGCGGATGCGGGGCATGATTAACAAGCCCCAGTCCGACGAGCAAATCCTGCACGCCGTCGAGTTAGCCGCCAAATATAACTTCCCCCAATTGAAAATGTATTTTATGGTCGGCCAGCCGACCGAAACCGAAGCGGATGTCGAGGCCATCGCTCAGGTGGCCCTGGCCGCTCGGAAAGCCTTCCCCCGCAACATCGCCATCAACGCCACGCCCTACGTGCCCAAGGCCCAGACCACCTTCCAATGGGCCGCCATGCAGCCCGTCGAGACGCTAGAGACGCGGGTCAAATATCTGCAACAGCGGCTCAACCCGGAAGGCGTCGTCGTCCG
>CAZWZZ010000476.1:0-5454 GCA_964638395.1 uncultured Caldilineaceae bacterium | reverse complement strand
CCTCATGTCATTTCGAGCGACCCATTCGGCTACGCTCAGGGCAGGCTGTTAGGAGCGAGAAATCCACCAAAACCGTCGTTTGCAACCGACCATCTGGGGGATTTCTCGGCTTTCAGCCTCGAAATGACATGCCTGAATAGTCACTTGCGTTTTATTAGTTCCGTTTTACGGACGGGGAATAGAGGATGCCAGATACAGAAAAAAGTAACGAACATCTACTTGACGAGCTACAAAGACTGCGCCGGCGGGTGGCTGAGTTGGAGCAGATCGAAGCTGATTACCACAAAACGGCTCAAGCGATGCGAGAGACCCAAGAAAAATTGCGGCAGGCCGATGAACGGCGGCAAACGGAGATGGCCAAGTGTCGGGAAACCGAAGCCCGGTATCGAGACATCTCGGAGATGATCTCAGATTTTGCCTATTCTCATTGGGTCGCCCCGGATGGCAGCACCACGTTGGAATGGATAACCGACGCCTTTTATCAGATCACCGGGTATGATCGGGCAGTCCTGGCCGACCCTAACGGTTGGGATCAACTTATTTATCCCGCCGATTTGTCGGATGCCCACCAGCAGTTCCACAAACTCTTGGCGGGCGAGACGATTTCAACAGAAATGAGAATCGTTACCAAACAGAGCGAGGTCCGCTGGCTACAAATTTACGCCAAACCGGTCTGGGATGCGGCCCAGTCGCGGGTGGTGAGACTTTATGGCGCGGCTCAGGATATTACTGAGCGTAAGCAAGCAGAACACCATCTACAAGAAGGTGAAGCTAAGTTTCGTATTTTAGCTGAAACAACAGCCGCGGCAACGGTTATCTTCCGAGACAAATTCATCTACGCCAACCCGACTATGGAAGCCATTAGTGGCTATAGCCTCCGGGAGCTACAAACAATGAGCTTCTGGGAACTGGTTCACCCCGACTTTCAAAATGTCGCCAAAAAGAATGGAGTGGCCCTGCTGCACGGTGAATCTATCCAGACCGAGTATGAAGTAAAGATTTTGACCAAAGCCGGGCAAATACGCTGGCTTCATTTTACCGGCGGGCTGATCATATTCGAGGGAGAGCAAACGGTCATCGGGACCGCCTTTGACATCACCGACCGCAAACGGGTCGAGGATGCTCTGGAAAGGATGAACCAACGGTATCGCACCCTGTTTGATGAGGCCCCGGCGATGTATGTCATCAACCGCAAACAGGAGGATACGCCGATCATTGTCGATGCCAATGAACAGTTCTTGACGACCCTCGGTTATAGTTGGTCCGAAGTGTATGAGCAGTCAATGGCCAAATTTTACTCCAAAAAATCGTACAAACAATTGATGGCGGGGGGCTACGAACGGGCGCTTGAGGGTGATTTTCTGGCGGAGGAGCGGGAACTTGTAACCCGTGAGGGGCGCACCATTCAAACCTTGCTGCGGGCGATGCCCGAAACGGACAGTACGGGGCGCGTCATCGGCACCCGGGCCATGTACATCGACATCACCCAAAGCAAACAGTTGCAGGAACGACTGGCCGCTATTCACCAGTTGAGTCGGGAATTGACGCTGCTCCGGGATGAGGGAGAAATCGCCCAACAAGTCTTAAAAACAGCCCAGCTTGTGTTGCGCTGCCAATACATCGCCTGTGGCTTAATCAACCAGATGACGAACAGCTTGAAGCTGCGGTACCAGATCGCCGCCGATGTGGTGCAGCCGATTGAGGTGACGTTGCCCATGACCGGGTCTGACCTCAACGGTATTACGGTGGTCGTCGCGCAGACGGGGCAGGCCCTTAACGTCTCGGATGTCAGGCAAGACCCCCGCTATATTGACCCCTGTCTTGAATGGACAGGCGGTTCGGAGCTGTGTGTCCCGCTGAAAATCGGGGAGCGGGTCATCGGCGTTTTGAATGCGGAAAGTGTGCAACGCAACCATTTTACGGCTGACGATCAGCGTATTTTGCAAATTTTGGCCGATCAAGCGGCGGTGGCTCTGGAAAATGCCTGGCTCCACGCCGAAACCGAGTGGCGGACCAAGGAGTTAGCCGCGCTGCACAACGCCGGGCGGGTGATGGCCTCCTCGTTGGACCTGAATACGGTGATGGAACAGGCCCTGGCCGAAATCAAAGAGTTGTTGGCGGCGGAAGGGGCCTCCCTGTTACTACTCGACCCGATGAATGATGATTTAGTCTTCGCCGCCGCGGCCAGCCCCGGCGCTGAGTCGATGATCGGCCTGCGGCTGCCGTTGACGACCGGCATTGCCGGTTGGGCCGCGACCCAAAAAATGTCGATTCTTATCGAGGATGCCCAACAGGATGACCGCTTCTATGAGTCGGTCGATGAGGCCACAGGGCTGACCACCCGTTCGCTTATTGCCGTGCCTCTGATTGGCAAAGAGCGGGTCGTTGGGGTCATCGAGTCGATCAACAAGGCCGAGGGGCGCTTTAACCAGGCGGATCTGGAGCTGCTGGAAGCCCTGGCCAGTTCAGCCGTCATCGCCATCGAGAATGCCCGCCTCCATTCCGAAACGCAGCAGCGCCTCCAGGTGCAAACCGCGCTCCGGGAAACGGCGATGATTATCTCTTCGACGCTCAATCTCAACGCCGTTCTACACCGCATCGCCGAGCAAATGTGCCGCCTGGTTGATGTGACCAGCGTCTACATTAGCCGTTACGAGCCAACCGCCCCGGCCGTCATCCCGATTGCTGAATATATCAGCGATCAGGCCCATCCACGAGAGCAAGAGTCAGATATCAGTGTTGTGTATTCGATTAAAAAAGATTTCAAGGAGTTGCTGGTCGCCCTCGAAACCGGACAGCATCTCGTTACGCACGCCGATGACCCGCATCTCAGCCCGGCCAGACGACGACATCTGCAACATTATGCGGCCCAAACGGTCCTGGATATTCCGATGCGGGTTGGGGGACGAACGATTGCCTGCGCCACCCTGTGGGAGAGCCGCCAAACGCGCCACTTTACCTTTGATGAAATCAACTTCTGTCACGATCTGGCTCAACATGCGGCCATTGCTATGGAAAATGCCGGGCTGCACACCGAAACCGAGCAGCGGCTCGCGGCGCAAACGACACTCCGTAAAGCGGTCGAAGCTATTTTTGCCAGCCTGGACATGGCCGAAGTTCTCCAACAAATTTCAAGGCAAATCGGTGAAGCGGTCGCAGCGACCAGCGTTTCGTTGTACAGTTACGACCCGAAGCAGCGACAGACAACCGTTTTGGCCGAGTACATTAGCCCCCACGCTTCACTGCCGGAGCAGGAGAGGGGATTGGGTCTCAGTTGCAATCTTCAACCGGATTTTCCAACGATCCTTGACTATCTGGGGCGGGGCGAACCGTGGCTGGTTCACAGCGATGATCTCAGCCTGACCCCGGCGGAAATAGAATATGCCCGGCAGTTCGGCCTGAAAACCGTGCTGCTTATCCCCCTGAAATTGCGGGGCCAGTTGATCGCCTTTGCCGAAATCCGGGAGAGCCGCCGGAAGCGTGACTTTAGCCCCACCGAAATCGGCCTGAGCCAGGATATTGCCCAGCAAGCCGTCGTGGCCATAGAAAATGCCCGGTTGCACGCCGAAACCGAACGGCGGGCCAATCAGCTCTCCGTGCTACACGAATTGGATCAGGCCATTACCGCCTCGCTCGATATTCAGGAAGTGTATAAAGCCTTTGCCCGCCACTCGATCCGGCTGATTGCCTATGACCGGCTGTCCATCACTTTGATCGAAGGGGAGCAACTGCGCCTGGTCTACACCGTTGACCCGGAGGGGACGGGCCTGGAAACGGGGACGTTGTTACCGCTGGCTGGCTCGGCGGCGGAGTATGTGATCGGTCACGGACAGGTCTTGGTCCGGCAAGACATCAGCCAAGATCAACGCTTTGTGGAGGATGAAGTGTTGATCGCCAAACAAATTCGCGCCGGCGTCGTCTTGCCGTTGCGAAATAAAGGACGGGTTATTGGCACCTGGAATATGGGCACTTACCGGACTTATATTTACAATCTGGATGATGTCCAAATTGCCCAATCAATGGCCGATCAACTGGCCATCGCCATCGAAAATATCCAACTTCTGGAGTCAGAGACCATCCAACGGCAGCGCACCGAGGCCCTCCAGGCCGCCGGGGCCGCCATCAGCAGTACGCTCGATCTCAACCAAGTTTTGGATCACCTGCTGGTTGAGTTGGGCAAGGTTGTGCCGTATGATAGCGCCTCGGTCTTTTTGCTAGAAGAGGATATTTTACGAATCACGATGGCTCGGAGCCTGCCCGACCCCAGCCCCATCGGCCAACGCTTTGAACTCAATGAGTTGGCCCGAATCGTGGAGCAGACGCGCCGCCCCCTCATTTTGGCCGATGCCCGACAGGATTCCCGCTTTCAACGCTGGGAGGGGGCCAAACACGTCCGGGGCTGGATGAATGTGCCCTTGATTGCCCGCGATACCTTTATCGGTCATATCACCCTGGATAGCCGCCAGCCGGCTGCCTTCTCCCGGACGGATGCCGACCTGGCCTTGAGCTTCGCCAACCAGGCGGCCATGGCCGTTGAGAATGCCCGCCTTTTCCAGAATCTCCAAAATCAGATGCACATTCTGGAAGAGACGCAGGGGCAACTGATCCAGACGGAAAGCATGGCCGCCCTGGGCCGGTTGAGCGCCTCCATTGCCCACGAAATCAACAATCCTTTGCAGGCCATCCAGAGCGGGCTGTTGCTGTTCAAGGATCGGATGTATCCAGAGTTGGCGGATGAGCGGTTGAGGCATTATTTGGAGGTGGCCGAGCAAGAAATCGACCGCATTTCAGCTATTATGCACCGCATGCGGAATTTTTATCCCTCCGCCAACAAAAGCCAGCCCACCTCGCCGCCCAGCCTGGATTTACTCAGCGATTTTTATCACTCGGCGCAGCAGGACTTGCAATCTGTCGATTTACATATTATCCTAAAAGATGGGTTAAATTTGATTGAAAAGCATCTACACCACAAATCGGTCACGGCTCGCTGTCAATGGACGCCGAACCTACCCTCTATTCAGGGCAATCCTGACCATTTGCAACAAGTTTTTCTCAATCTGATGATGAACGCTTTGGAAGCGATGGCGGCTCAAGGTGGCAGCCTGTTTTTGACAACGGCCCTGGCTCAGATCGAGGGGAGTGATGCTCAAACCCGTCCGGCGGTGCGCGTGGAAATTAGCGATACCGGGCCGGGTATTGCGGCAGAGCAACTGCCCCATCTCTTCGAGCAATTTTATTCAACAAAGGAGAGTGGCTCCGGATTAGGTTTATTTATCAGCTCCAAAATCATCGAGGCCCACAACGGCCACATCACCGTCGAAAGCCGGCCCGGTCTGGGTACGACGTTTTTTGTCCTGTTACCGCTTGAACAATCTTAACCGATTATGCGTAATTCATTATCCAGCATCCTGAGTAGGTTGGAGCGTAGCGGAAACCGTATCGAAGCTGCGTCCT
>CAZWZZ010000475.1:0-5460 GCA_964638395.1 uncultured Caldilineaceae bacterium | reverse complement strand
CTCCTGGGCTTCGGTGTAGAAGCGGGCATTGGTAATGGCAATGGCGGCCTGGTTGGCAAAGGTTTGCACCACCTGGGCCTTTTCTTGATCGTAAGCGTGCGGCTCGAAACTGTCGATGGTCAAAACGCCGATGGCCTCCTCGTTGACGACCAACGGTACGCCCATCCAACTCCGAACGTGAACCGACTCCGGCAGCATAATCCAACTGGGGTCTTCCAGCACATCATTGATGACGATGGTGGTTTGGTTCTGGAAGACCCGGCTCGATGGTTCATTTTGGGCCAGCGGAAAACGATGCCCAATGAAAGAGCGGGCAAAGCCAACCCCCTCGGACACCACCAAATCTTCATCTTCGTGTAGCAAAATACCGACGCTGTCATAGTCGATGACCCGCCGTAGTTGCTCCATAATTTTGGTCAAGACCGTCTCCAAATCGAGACTGGTACTGAGGGCGGTGGTTACCTGGCGCAGACTTTCGGCAATTTCCCGCTGGCGGTAGGCTTCATCCAACAAGCGAATGTTGTCGGTCGCCCCCGATAATTGCGAGGCAATCGTCTCGGCCAGTTTCAGGTCGGCTTCGGTAAAGCGCCGCTCCGGCTGGTCGGTGCCCACCCCAATCGTGCCCATCAACTCGCCCCGCGCCCAGAGCGGGACCAACATCAAACATTGCACCCCCCGGGTTTGCATCAGGTGGCGAATCTTGGGGGGCAATAGGGGGTTGGTTTGGGTCTCGGTCAAGATGGCCGTCTCATCAACGCGGAGCAACCGATGGGCGGCAGGATTCGATACCAGGGGGATGATGCGACCGATAACCGGCGCGTCACAGGCCGGGCAATGATCGGCCACTATTTTCAACTCCATCTGGGGCAAATCTAACAAGGCAATGAGGCAGGTCGAGGCGTTGAACAACTGGCCCATTTCTTCGGCGATGATGTCCATCGCACTTTGCAAATCGTTAACGGCGGCCACGGCCTGCTCGATGCGGTTGAGCGTGGCCAACTCGCCGACGCGGGCCTCCAACTGCGCCGTCCGTTCATCCACCTGATCTTGCAGGTTGTTGATAAGCGCCCGCAGCTTGCCGGTCAGGCTGTTGAAAGCTACGGCCAGGGTCACTAACTCGACCGCTCCCACCGGCTGCACCCGCTGCCCCAGATCGCCCTGGATGATTTTGGTGGCGGTGGCCGTCAGGGTCTTGATCGGTTGGGAGATGACGCGGGCGGTGATCGTGGCCACGACGACAACCAGCATCAGGGTCAACAGCCCCAACAGGCTGGCTACCTGCATCGACTGGCGGATGCCCATCAAGGCGTTGGTTTGGGTATTATCGACAATGACCTGCCAATTCAGGCGACGGATGATCTCCAGCCGACTCTGGTCGGTCACTTTAAGGGGGGATTGGGCCACTAAAATGGGGCTGCCGCTGGCATTGAGCAGACGCTGCCAGCGGGCGCGAGTCAGCGGTTTGGTCGCCTCTTTACTGGTGGCTTCGGCCAAGCCGATGGTCGGTAGATCGACCCAGGAGAATTGGCCGATGGCCTGCCCGTTGGAACCGGCGATGACCACCCCCTCCGGGGAGATCAACTGGATGTTGCCGGAGATTTGCTCCATGGCCACGCTAAAAATTTGCTGGATGGTGGATAATTCGTAGGTGGAGGCGATGACACCCACGGTTTGGTTGGTGCGGGGGTCGAACACGGCCACGGCTACCCGCACCGTGGCTATTTTGGTGGCCGGATGCACGGCCAAATCGCCGACGTACAGCCCGCCGGTACCTTCATTCCAGGCCACCTGCCACCAGACCTCATCCCCGTGGAAAAAATTTTCCGGCTTTTCACCCTGGGCGGCTACGATGCCGCCATAACGATCCGTCAGGAGGATATCGGTGTGGGTCGGGTTGGAGCCACGGAATTTGTTGAGGACATCACTCTGGTCACTGCTCATATATTGGCGGACGAAGGGGCTGCTGCGGGACGATTGCTGCCATTGGGTTTCCAGATCAACCAGCCAGGCAAAGCGATCTCTGGCCCCTTCGGGATAATTGTCGTTGGCCTGATCGAGCGCCTCCAAGACGATGTCCTCTCGCCGTCCCAACGAAGTCAGCACATCGACTTGTAAATCCAACTCATTGCCGACCCGTTCCGCGTTGATTTCGGCCAGCGTCTTCAGGTTTTCACCCGCCTGCTCGATCCGGGCGGTACGAATTTGGAACACGAGTACCGTCATCACCGCGATGATAGACAGGGCCGAGATAGTGATGAACACCAGAGTCAGTTGGGTGGTCAGATCGACCTGGGTCATATGGATAACAGCGTGGCGCAGGCGCATGCGCCAGGCCAGAAAGAGGAGACTGACCAGATTGAGGCCGATGAGAATGACCCCGAAATAAAAGAGGCCCGGCAAATCATCAAGGATGACGACCCGATCCGGCCATTCTTGCAGATCGATGATGGTCATTAACATGGCGGCCAACAGGGCGATAACCATAAACCACGGAATGCGCCGTACCTGATCGGCCACGGCCACCTCTATCGGAATGAGGGCCAACATCCCCAGACCGAGCAGCCAAAAATCGGCCATCACCAGCGGCATCGACAGCGCCACCCCGATGCGAGCCCCAATGATCAGCCAGATGCCGACATCGAAGCGGCCAAAGCGGCGCACGATCTCCCAGGCCCCGATATGGACCAGTAACAGCACCGCCACAATGGCCCCCAGCGCCAGATAGCGCTGATCCTCAGCCTGCCAATAAATACCGAGTAGTACCACCAACAGCAGGCTACTGAGAACGCCGGAGATGATCGTTACCGGCCAGAAAGGTTCCTTAAAAAATTTCATAATGCCACCTTAGCACAAGCCAGGCAAGCCGTCAATATGACTATGTGGTAGGGGTGAGTGTGGATTTAGGGGCGAATTTTCGAGTAGCAAAAAAGGCGTCTACCCCACGGCAGACGCCTTCACTCACTCCCCACCACCCCCCCTACACCTCCGGCACCCGGCTCTTGGCCATCGCCTCCTTGACCGTCGGGGTCAGGCCGATGACCTGGCCCTGCTCGGCCAACTCCTGCCAGCGGGGGTTGCGGATGGGCGGGCATTTCCAGGCCGGGGGGGGCGTGTTGGCCCGCAGCCCCTTGAAGGCGGTCAGGATGCCGCAGTGGTAACAATGCTCCCGGCAATCCACCTTAGTCTCCCCCTTCTCGGCGGCGTACCAATCCAGCAGCAGCCAGCGCTTTTCCACCCCGGCATTGATATGATCCCAGGCGAAAATCTCATCTGCCGGGCGGACGCGATGAGCATACCAGGCCGGATCGAGGCCGTGGGCGGCAAAGGCGGCCTGCCAGGCGTCGATCCGGAACTGCTCATCCCAGGCGTCAAATTTGGCCCCCTGCTCCCAGGCCGTGCGGATGACCGGCCCCAGGCGGCGATCCCCCCGCGATAGAAAGGCCTCCATCAAGCTCTCTTCGGGGTTGTTCCAGTTGAAGATGATGCCCTTATTCCGCCCAAACTCCTCCCGCATCAAAGCCTGTTTGCGCCGAATATCTTCCAGGGAGGCCAGCCCGGCCCATTGAAAGGGGGTGTGGGGCTTCGGCACAAAGGTGCTGACCCCGACCCGGACCTTGGCCTTGCGCCCGTGGTACTTCTCCCCGGTGGCCAACACCTGCTTGGCCAGCTTGGCGATAGCGATCACATCCTCATCCGTCTCCGTCGGCTGGCCGATCATAAAGTAGAGCTTAATCAAGCGCCAGCCCCGGCTGTAGACCTCCTCCGTCGTCCGCAGCAAATCTTCGGTACTGATATATTTGTTGATGACATCCCGCATGCGGTCGGTGGCCGCTTCCGGGGCGAAGGTGAAGCTCCCTTTGCGCCCACCCTGCAACATCTCCATCAAATCGGCAGAAAAGGACTCGATGCGCAGGCTGGGCAGCGAAATGTTCAGCGCCCGGTCGCTATACTTCTCCGAAATGGCCTTGACCAGCGGTCCGATCTGGCTGTAGTCGCTGCTGCTCAGGGAGAGGAGGCCAATCTCCTCGTGGCCGGTGTCGCTCATAATTTGATCGACCGTCTCCACCAACTCTTCGAGTGACCGCTCCCGCACCGGGCGGAAAATCATCCCTGCCTGGCAAAAGCGGCAGCCCCGCGTACAGCCCCGCTGAATCTCAATCGAGGCCCGGTTGAAGACGACATCGACGAAGGGCACGATGAATTTTGTTACCGGGGGCGGCATCAGCGGCGCGACCCGCTTGACGATGTGCCGCTCGGCCTCCTCCACCAGCGGTTCGACGTTGGAGATGGTGCCGTCCCCCTCGTAGTAGCTGAAGGCGTAGAAGCGGGGCACGTAGATGCCGGGAATTTGGGCCAGCCGCTTGAGCTGCGTCTCCCGGTCGGCCTGTTCCACCTCCCGCATGGCCTCGATAATCTCGATAATGACATCCTCCCCCTCGCCCATCACGAAAAAGTCGATGAAATCGGCCATCGGCTCCGGATTGAAAACGGCGTTCCCCCCGGCGCAGACCAGCGGGTAGGAGGCATTCCGCTCGACGCTCAAGAGGGGCATCCCGGCCATATCTAGGGCGGTCAGGACGTTGGTGTACAGTTGCTCGTAGGGCAGGCTGATGCCGATCAGGTCGAAATCCCGCAACTCGCGGCGGCTTTCCAGGGCGTAGAGGGGCATGCCCACCCGCCGCATCTCGGTCTCCATATCGGGCCAGGGCACATAGACCCGCTCGGCCAAAATATCCTCTCGCTTATTGAGTAAATCATACAAAATAGCCAGCCCCAGATTGCTCATGCCCAGATCATACACATCCGGGAAAAGCAGAGCCACTTTGGTCAAAATGGTTGGGTCAGCCCAATCCTTCTCGATGCTGTTGAACTCCCCCCCGATGTAACGGGCCGGTTTCTGGACGCCGGGCAGGAGGCGGTCTAAGGTGCGGTCGTTGATACGCATAATAGATGAAACTCCATCGTGAAATGTGAAGCGTAAAACATAACACAGCCAGGCTTCAACCAAACTAATCAGAAAGAATCCACAAATTGTCACGAATAAACAGGAATAAAAAATTTAGTGAAAATTCCTGTTTATTCGTGGATCAGGTCATTACGTTTTGCGTTTTACGCTTTACGGTTTGATTTTCAAAACTTTAAGAACCACAAAGTTTATCTTAGCATAAAAGCAGAGTAGGTTCAAAAACACGCCGCCCGTTGAACTCACGCCATCCAACTTTTGAGAAATAAGACCCGCCCTCGTGCGGCTCCGTTCGGCACGAGGGCGGGTTGTCTTCTTACTTATGTTTTACGTTTCACGCTTTAGGGGGTCAGGAAAACGGGTAATTTATTGAACGCTTGTTCCTTAGAAGCTGTTTTAAGAAATGGCAGTTTGCAGAGTTATCCACAGATTTACACTGATGTTCACAGATTTTTATCAGAATTTTGATAATATCAGTGACAATCTGTGTCTATCTG
>CAZWZZ010000474.1:0-5463 GCA_964638395.1 uncultured Caldilineaceae bacterium | reverse complement strand
CTTTGGGCATCCATCCTTATCGACTGACCAAGTCGGCTTCCAGACAGTAGGGGGGCCGACTTTTTTTATTGGTAGAGTTAACCTACAGGGAGCATTTCGGTTTTGGGGTAGATTTTAGGCCGACTGGAAGCATGGAAGATTTGGAAGGATGGTTATCAGGCTCGTGACCAACCTGCCAGCCTGCCAACCTGCCAACCTGCCATCAGGCGGATAGAGCTGTTGATGAACATATTTACCGCCAAGCTGAAATACCCTGGCCCATATTCAGGAGTGAGAGTTATGACGAAAAATGGTAAAATCAACGTCGGTATTTTTGGGGCAAGCGGGTACACCGGCTTCGAGACGGTCGGCCTGCTCAGAGATCATCCGGGGGTGCGGCTCGTGTTCGCCACCTCCGAGAGTGCGGCGGGGCGACGCCTCAGCGACATCTACCCCACGGCCTGGGACACGCCGCTCGTGGCCAAAGATGATGCCCCCCTGGACAAGGTCGAGGCTGTCTTTTGCTGCCTGCCCCACGCTGCCAGTATGCCCACAGTTATTGCCGCTCGCCGGGCCGGGGTGCGGGTCATCGACCTGTCCGCCGATTTCCGGCTGTCGGATGTGGCTCTCTACGAGCAATGGTACGGCGTGGCCCACGCCGCGCCCGATTTGCTGGGCGAAGCGGTGTACGGCTTGCCGGAACTGAACCGCTTCCAGGTCCGCGAGACTGATCTGTTGGCCAATCCCGGCTGCTACCCGACCAGCGTGCTGTTGCCGCTCTATCCCTTGCTAAAAGCCGAGTTGCTCGCGCCGGCTGTGCCGATCATTGCCGACAGCAAGAGCGGCGTCAGCGGGGCCGGTCGCAAATTGAGCCTGACCACCCATTTTGTCGAGACCAACGAGAACCTGTCTCCTTACAAAATCGGGCAAAATCACCGCCACGTCCCGGAAATGGCCGAAACGATTGACAAACTCGGCGGCGACGGCGGGGCTCTCATCTTTTCGCCCCATCTGGTTCCGATCAGCCGGGGGATGCTCTCGACGATTTACGTCTCTTTGCAAGATGATCTGACCGCCGAAACGCTCCACCGTCTCTTTGCCGAAACCTACGCTGAGGAACCCTTCATTCACCTCCTGCCCCTCGGCCAACTGGCGACGATGGCCCATACCCAGCGCACCAACCTGTGTACGATTTCCATCACTCCGGTCAGCGCCCGCCACTTTATTCTCTGCGCCTCCATTGACAACCTGGGCAAGGGGGCAGCGGGTCAGGCTGTCCACAATTTCAACATTATGTTCGGCCTGGAAGAAACAATGGGCTTGCTCTGAGGCCGTTCCAGGCGTTAATCACCACATAAAAGATAAAACGTGAAACGTAAAGTATGTTTGTAGGCCAAAGAGATTACGTTTTTCGTTTTACGCTTTACGGACATTTGGACAGGTAGTTTCTGGGAGATGCCCGACAGAGATTAGGAGACAACCATGCTAGTTATCAAAGTTGGTGGGAATGAACTGGATGATCCCGAATTTATCGACAGGATGGGCGAGGCCATCGCTGCCTTGACCGTCCCGGCCATTCTGGTTCACGGCGGCGGTAAAGAAATCCGCGAATTGCAGCAGCGGTTGGGAGTCAAGCCGCAATACATCAAAGGCTTGCGGGTCACGGATGAGGACTCGTTGGACATCGTCAAGATGGTCCTGGCCGGGCGGATTAACAAGCGGCTGGTCTCTTCGTTGCTCAAGGCGAACGTCGATGCAATGGGCATGTCCGGGGTGGATCGGGCCTGCATCAAGGCGGTCAAGCTGGAGCATCCCGACGGCGATCTGGGGCAGGTGGGCCGGGTGGTGGCGGTGCGGCGGGAGGTGTTCAGCCGCATTGTGGAGGATGGAACCGTGCCCGTCCTCTCCCCCATCTGCTACGGTCCCGACGGCAGCACTTTCAACGTCAACGCCGACCACGTGGCCCAGGCCGTGGCCATTGCCATGCGGGCCGAGGCGTTGGTTTTCGTCTCTAACGTGCCCGGCGTGCTGCGAGAGGAGACCTTGCTGGCCCATCTGACCACCACCGACATCGAGCAGCTCATCACCGAGCAGATCATTGTCGATGGCATGATCCCCAAAGTGCAGTCGGCGGTCGAGGCTGTCAACGGCGGAGTGGCGGCGGTGAAGATCACCAATCTGGCCGGAGTCAAGGCGGGAACGGGCACGGTGATTGTGAAGTGAAGAATATAATAGGCAAAAAAGGAGACCCGAACGATGCTCAACACCCAAAAAATTATGGCGCTTGAACAGAAATATGTCTTGCAGACCTACAACCGGCCCGAATTTGTCCTGGAAGGGGGCGAGGGAGTCTGGCTTTACGATAGCGAGGGCCGGCAATATCTGGACGCCGGCAGCGGCATCGCCGTCAACGCCCTGGGCTACCAGAGCGAGGTGATTATCGAGGCCATCCGCCGCAGCGCCGACGGTCTGCTGCACGTCTCCAACCTGTACCACACCGCGCCCCACGCTTACCTGGCCCGCGACCTGTGTGAGGCCTCCTTTGCCGACCGGGTCTTCTTTTGCAACTCCGGGGCGGAGGCCAACGAAGGCGCTCTGAAATTCGCCCGAAAATGGGCCAAAGCCAGCGGCCACCCTGACAAAACCCACATTGTCGCTTGCAGCGGCTCTTTCCACGGGCGGACGATGGGGGCGCTGGCCACAACGGCCACCGAGAAGTACCGCAAACCCTTCGAGCCGCTCATCGGCGATGTCACCTTTGCCCAGTTCAACAACCTCGACAGCGTCCGGGAGACGATCACCGAGCGGACCTGCGCCGTCATCATCGAGCCGGTGCAGGGGGAAGGGGGTGTCACCCCGGCCACGCCCGAATTTTTGAGCGGGCTGCGGGCGGTGTGTGATGAAAAAGGGGTGTTGCTGATCGCCGACGAAATCCAATGTGGCCTGGGCCGGACGGGGAGGCTGTGGGCCCACCAGGATTATGGCATCACCCCGGACGTGATGACCCTGGCCAAACCGTTGGCCGGGGGGCTGCCCATCGGCGCGATTTTGCTGACCCAGGCCGTGGCCGACACCATCGAGCCGGGCGACCACGGTAGCACCTTCGCCGGGGGGCCGCTCGTCTGCAACGTGGCCCGCGCCGTGGTCAACCAGATCAAACAGCCGGACTTCCTGGCTCAGGTGCGGGAGAAGGGGGCTTATCTCCAGGAGCAGTTGCAGGCGGAGGTGGCCTCGTTACCCCTGATTAGCGAGGTGCGGGGCAAAGGGTTGATGTGGGGGCTGGTCTCCACCCCGCCCGCCGCCGACATCGTGGCCGAGGCCCGGCGGCACGGCCTGATTATTCTGGTGGCCGGATCGAATGTAGTCCGGCTTCTGCCGCCGCTGACCATCACCCTGACCGAGATCGACACGCTGGTCTCTCGGCTGGCCCACGCGGTGGAGGCTGTAGGCTAAACAATGAGTAACCTGATTCGTAAGGCCCGTTTAGAGGATGTGCCCCAGATGATGCCTCTGTTGGAGGCGTATGCCCGCGAGTCTGAGATTTTGCCCCGCACCGAGGCCGATGTCTACCAAACCATCCGGGATTGGGTGGTGGTCGAGCGGGAGGGGCGCATCGTGGGCATGGGGGCGCTGTTGATTATGTGGCACGATCTGGCCGAGATTCGCTCGTTGGTCATCGACCCGACCTGTCACGGGCAGGGGATTGGTCGCCAGGTGGTGACCCGCCTGGTCGAGGAGGC
The DNA here is from genome assembly GCA_964638395.1 of uncultured Caldilineaceae bacterium. Taxonomy (GTDB): domain Bacteria; phylum Chloroflexota; class Anaerolineae; order 4572-78; family J111; genus CAZWZZ01. The sequence goes on along the minus strand of CAZWZZ010000474.1, from coordinate 1,744 downwards.
CCGGGCCTTCAATCTGCCCCGCGTCTTCGCCCTGACCCGGCAGCCCGGTTTTTTTCTCAAAATCGGCTTCCGCCTGACCCGCATCGAAAATCTACCGCGCAAGGTGCAGAAGGATTGCGTCTTTTGCCCCAAGTTCCACGTTTGTGACGAAACAGCCGTCATTATGCCCCTGACTGAGCCCCATCAGGTTGATGAGCAGCCAGCCCAGGCCCATACGCCCGCCTCCACGTGGCTGCCGCTCATTGCTACGTGAGACGCATCTCTGAGGCGTTATGGCAGAAATTAATTTGTGGTGCAAAATATTGCAGCAGTTTGCTGCTTGAGTACGCAGGATTCCGATGATTCGCATCGAAAAAGATGAAGAGCGCGAAGATCGGTGGACATTGTGGTTGATGCCTACGGCCCGGAAGAACGAGCAAGAAGTTATGTTCGGGGGTAGGTAGTATAAGCTACTTCGGTGCCATCCGAATGGCCCCATCCAGGCGAATCACCTCGCCGTTCAACATCGGGTTCTCGATGATGTGCCGGGCCAGAATAGCGTATTCGCCCGGCTGGCCGAGGCGGGAGGGGAACGGAACCTGCTGGCCCAGCGATTGGCGGACATCCTCCGGCAACCCGGCCAGCATCGGCGTGTCGAAAATGCCGGGAGCGATGGTCATAACCCGGATGCCGCTGCGGGCCAAATCGCGGGCCAGCGGCAGCGTCATAGCCACGATCCCCCCTTTCGAGGCTGAGTAGGCCACCTGTCCGATCTGCCCATCAAAAGCAGCCGCCGAGGCCGTGTTGATGATAACGCCCCGCTCCCCCGCTTCGTTGGGGTCGCTCTCGCTGATGGCCGCCGCCGCCAGACGAACGACGTTGAACGTGCCGATCAGATTGATTTGCACGACCTTGGCGAAACGCCCCAAATCGTGGACGCCTTTGCTACTGACCACTTTCTCGCCGATAGCGATCCCGGCGCAGTTGATAGCCCCGGACAGGCTGCCAAATTCGTTACGGGCCAGATCAACAGCCTGCTGCACATCGGCCTCGCTGGTCACATCCGTTTTGGCAAAGCGGGCCTGCGCTCCCAACTCGGCTACCATCTGCTGCCCTGCCTCGGCATTTATATCGACCAAGACGACATTGCCGCCGGCTTCAACCAAAACGCGGGCCGTGGCCGCCCCTAACCCGGAGCCGCCCCCGCTGACGATGAACGTTCGACCTTGAATTTCCATGTTCTGTTTCTCCTAATAAAATTTCGTTACCGAATAACTGTCCAGAGATAGGCCAAGAGGCGAATGAGTCAACCCTTGCTCAACATCGGGCCCAGCGGCCGCCCGCCGAATAGATGCATATGGAGGTGAAACACCTCCTGATGACCATGCTGGCCACAGTTGACGAGCAGGCGGTAGCCACTCTCGGCCACGCCCTCCTGTTCGGCCACCTGTTTGGCTACAATAAACATATGCCCCAACGTTGCCTCATCCTCTGGGGTTACATCATTGACTGTGGGAATTAATTTGTTGGGGATAATCAAAATGTGGGTTGGCGCTTGGGGATTGATGTCCCGAAAAGCGGTGACGCGCTCATCCTGGTAGAGGATGTCCGCCGGCACTTCGCGCCGGATGATTTTACTGAAAATGGTTTCATCGGCCATAAATCTATCTCCTTGATTGTTACCTTTGAATTTGCACGCAGTCGAGGTATGAATGATCCAAATTCAGTAGACCGCAATCAAATGCTCCGAGCCGGTTTGCAACCG
>CAZWZZ010000473.1:0-5473 GCA_964638395.1 uncultured Caldilineaceae bacterium | reverse complement strand
CCTTATGCCCGCTTCCGCATTGGGATGCGGTCGCTACCCCATAAAAGCTCATAGAGCCTTTTTACATCGCCTCCACCCGCCGCCAAATTTTCGGAGCGAGTTCCAGCGCGTGGGCCGCAATCGCTTCCTCATCCAGGGTCAACACCTGCCGATCTTCCATCAGCATTTGACCACCGCAAATGGTGTGGGTCACGTGGCTGCCGTCCATGCCAAAGACCAACTGCCAGGGGTAGTTGCCGCCGGTCAGAGGGGTGTAGGGGACGTAATCTAGCAAAATGATGTCAGCAAATGCGCCAGGGGTCAACGCCCCCACCGGCTTGGGGAAAAAGAGTCCGGCGATGGCGGCGTTATTGTTGAAAGCCATCTCCATCAGCCGGTCGCCGGGCATAGCCTGCGGGTTGCCCCGGCTGAGGCGATGGAGCAGATAGGCGGTGTGGATTTCGGTGAACATATTGTTATAGAAGCCATCGTTGCCCAACCCCACGATGATGCCCTTGTCCAGCAGCGTTTCCACCTCGGCCACGCCGACAGCATTGTTCATATTGCTGCGCGGCTGGTGGCTGATTTTGGTCTTTGTGTCCCGGAAAAGGTCCATCTCCGACTCGCTGACGTGGATGGCGTGGGCGATGAGGGTTTTTGGCCCCAAAACGCCCTTTTGAGCCAGCCGCTTCCCCACCCGCATGCCGTAGGTGTTGAGGCTATGCTCCTCATCCGCCTTATCTTCGGCCACGTGGATGTGGAAGCCGCTCTCCAATGCCTGCGCCGCTTCGACACACGCCTCCAGCGTTTCATTCTCGACGGTGAAGGCCGCGTGCAATCCAAACGAACCGCCCAACTTAGGATTGGGATCATCCTGCAACCGCTTGAGAAAACGAATATTCTCAACAACACCGGCTTTGGCCCCCTCTGGGCCGTTGCGGTCAGTCACCTCGTAGCACAAGCCAACTCGCAGGCCCGACTCGGTGGCGGCCTCGGCCAGGGCGTCTAACGAACCGTCGATGTGGTTGGGGCTGGCGTGATGGTCGATGAGGGTCGTCGTCCCATGCCGGATAGCATCGACCAGGGCGACCAGGGCGCTATATTTGCTGTCCTCCAGCGTCAGCGCCCGGTCGATTTTCCACCACAGCCGCTCCAAAATCTGCATAAAGTTCTGCGGCGGTTCGCCGGGGATGGCCATCCCTCGGGCAAAGGCCCCGTAGAAATGGGTGTGGGCGCAGACCATGCCCGGCATCACGATTTTACCCGCCGCGTCCAGCCGCTCGGCGTCCGAATATTTGGCTTCTAACTCGGCGCTGGGGCCGACTTCAACAATTGTGTCATCTTCGTGATAAACCGCCCCGTTGGGAATGACTCGTTTATCATCCCCAAATGTCACGACGGTTCCATTGATAATCAGCATATTTCTCTCCTTTTCCCAATCTCCCAATCGCTAATCTCTAATCTCCCAATCTTCCCTAACTATACCCATCCGAAAATACTTCAATCATCAAATAAGGATCACCCAGCGGATACAAAATTGGGCAGGTGCAACCGTTGGCGACGTATTCCCGGACTTTGGCCTTGACCTCCTCCGGCGTGCCGCTGGCGGTGATGCGCTGCACCAGATCGTCGGGAACCAGCTTCATTGCTTCCTGGATTTGCTCTTTGGTGGCGGGCCAGCCCAGAATCGACTGGATTTGCTGGACGGTTTCTTGGGGAGTGTTGCTGGCTTTGGTGATGTGGGGCTGTTGGGCGATGTATTGGGTCAATAGCCAGCGAGCGCCATCTAAAGCTTTGGCTTTGTCATTGTCCACCGAGCAGACGATCAGTTGGGGGCGGTCGATGTCCTCAATGGTGCGACCCGCTTTGGCCGCCCCGGCCTTGAGCCGCTCCATCGCTCCGTTGTTGTACGCCGGCGGCACACAGTAGTTCAGCACTACGCCGTCGGCAATCTCGCCGGTCAGCTCCAACATCTTCGGCCCCGTGGCCCCAATCATCATCGGCACGTTGCGGGCTTCTCGGCGGCCATGCACTACATCCAACTCGATGCCCTTGACCTGGTGAAACTCTCCCTCGTAGGTGACGTTTTCCAGCGCCAGCAGCCGCCGCATGACTTCGATGGTCTCCCGCATAGCCAGCAGCGGCTTGCGGCGCTCGATGCCGACGTTGGCTGCCAGCGGATCCCACCAGGCCCCGATGCCGCAGATAATCCGATCCGGGGCCAGATCATCCAGCGTCAAGAACGTGGAGGCCAGCAAGCCGATGTTACGGGTCCAGTTATTGATAACCCCGGAACCAACCTTGATTCGTTCCGTAACCGCCGCAAAGGCAGCCATCGGCACAATGGCATCCCGCACCAGGCGGCTCTCCGCCTGCCAGACGGCCTCGAAGCCGTTTTTCTCAGCATACTGGGCCAGCTTCATGCCCTCGCGCAGGTCGTGCGCGTCTTGTAAATATAGAGCAACGCGATCTTGAGACATAAAAACTCCTTTGTTTTGAATAATATCCGATTTTAATGGAGCTTGGTAACAGGAACAAAAATTATGGATCAGTATTTTATTTGGACAATTACGTTGCGGGCGGGTCAAAAAAATACTCAACGTCGTTGAAGGAGTCGGTGGGGGAAAGCATACAGCAATCGGAGCGTTTCCGAGCCGCTATTGATCAGTTGAGGAGTGGTATTGCCCGGAATCAAGATGGCCCTCCCTGGTTGAACAGAGTTCCCCCTCAATTCAATTCGCCGAAGGTCGTTGATGTCCGAGGCGGTGACAGGAAAAACGGGCGATCTGCGTCTCGCCAGTCGGTGGCATCGGCGAGGTGGCCATCATGCCGGCATCGATATCCTCGAAATAGAAAAACGTGGCGATGTGGTTGTTGTTAAGGTGGCAGGTACCATGGATAAAACCATGCTCGGGCAGATGGATGAAAAGGGCACGTTGAATAGCCACCCGGCGCGTCTTGAGGATTTTTCCGGCGATGTTAGCCAGCACCTGCTCCAGCACCTCGTGCCGGGTCGGTTGGCCGATGTCCAAAAAGGCCGGGTTCTCGCCGAGGTGGTCAAAAAAGTAGTTGTACACCTCGCTAAAATCTGTGGCCGTCCCCATTTTTAGCTTCAACGCCTGCAAATGGCGCAGATAGGGGGTCGGGGTCTGCTCTTTTTTGCTATAACTCACGCTGCATCATCTCCTGTCAATTTTATCACCTCAATCACCACCATTCCCGCCGCCATCGCCCCCATTCCCATCGCCATCCTCGCCAAAATCGAACCAACCGCCGTCGCCGTCATCGTCATAATCCTGATGAGTCCCGCCGCCGCTGGAACTACCCCGCCGCCGTTTCTTCCGTCGCCCGAATAGCGAATTGACGATCACCCCGCTGATGTTGGATATCAACCTTAAACTCTACTTCTTCGGTGAAGTCCCAATAATCGGCCAAATCGTGCGTATCCCAAAACTCGGCGGCCTCGTCGATAGAGGCGAAACTTTCTGGTAGAGGGTCGAGGGGTTCTTTATTTTTGACCATTTGTGGTGATTTTTTAAGCTGCCATCCTGAGCGTTGAGATTAGCAATGAGTGGCCGTATTTTTCTAAGATTGGGTCTATTATCGCCATATCGTTACGCCCCTTGATTACGATAGCTTAAAAAGCATTATACGTCGAGTCACCAGGCACGGCAAACACAAATCTCCTGTCACTTTGGCTACGCATCCCCCTTCACCAACAAGGTCAATGTAAACGATTTGGGACAACATCCCTTTCAGATCACAGGCCTCCACTCTGACCGGTAAGAGCGACTTTTTCGCCCCGATTGGGTCTTGAGCAAAGGCGGCGGTCCATTCTGCCCAATGCTTATCAGTGCTATTGTAGCTGACAAAGAAATTTTTCGTCTCGGTTTCTGTGGAAGTAGACAGCGATTCTTCATTGCCTGTTTATCGTCGATTTTCATCGAAGGTTTTTTCTGTTTTTTCGAATAGCCGCTCCGGCACATTGTGGGGCACGATGACCGTCAGCGCCGAGGGCACAATCTCGATATCGATGGGCGTGGTGCCGATGGCCTCAGCATCGACGTGAACCGGCAAGGCATCCCTGGCCCGCACGGCCAGGTGGGTCGTCCGGTAAAGTTGGAAATTGGGGTCTTTGACGTGTTGTTTGAAAGTCAGGCCCACGACGTAGCGCATCGTGGCCGGCCAGCCGTGGCCGGTGATGACCCCCACATCCAGCAGCCCATCATCCATTTTGGCCTTGGGGGCCGGTCGCCACAGGCGGCCATACAGTTGGCCGTTGCTGACCACGGCCATAATCAACCGGGTTTTGACCAATTGCTCATCGGTAAAGAGGCTGGCCCGCGTACCCATAAAGTCGAAGGTGGTAATCAAGCCGGAAATAACCCAGGAGAGATAGCCCAGGCTGCGTTTACCCGTACCCTGGCTGCGGTCTCGCCTGGCCTGGGTGATGGCCGCGTCGAGGCCGATGCCACACCACATCAAAAAGTAGCGCGTCGTGCCATCCGCCAGCCGCACCCGGCCCAGGTCGATCCGGCGGCGCTGCCCCTTGACCAACACCTCGGCCGCTTTGTAGACCGCGTCGGGGTTGAGCGGCCACCAGATGGGAATACTGACATCGGCGGCGTAGACGTTGGCCGTGCCGGCCGGTAACACGCCCAGCGCCGTCTTGCTGCCGACCAGGCCGTTACACACCTCGTTGATGGTCCCATCGCCGCCTACGGCGACGGCCACATCACACCCATCCTCGGCTGCTTGGCGGGCCAAATCCGTGGCGTGCCCGGCAGCGACGGTTTCCACAGAATTAACGGTATATCCGGCTTGATCTAAGCGCCTGATAGCTTTGACTACCAGTTTTTGAAAACCGCCAAAACCGGCCATCGGGTTAATGATAAAGCAGAGTTTCATGATTTATCGTTGAAATCAATAAAACGGTAGCCGACACCCCGTTCGGTCATGATGTAGCGGGGATTGCTGGGGTCCGGCTCGATTTTTTGACGAAGATAGGTGATGTAGAGCCGGACGTATTGACTCTCTTCCCGATATTCGTAGCCCCATACTTTGGACAGAATCATTTCGTGGGTCATCGTATACCCGGCATTTTTGACCAGGTGATACAGGAGTCGGTATTCGGTCGGGCGCAGCTTGACCTCCTCCCCCCCGGCGAAAACCTGCCGCCGGTTGAAGTCGATCTGGAGATAGTCGTCGATGACAGTCAGCCCCTTACCGCTGCTCGGCGCGGCGGCGGAGTCCATCTCGGTGCGGCGGATGACGGCCTTGATGCGGCTGGCCAACTCGCGGGGGCTGAAAGGTTTGGTCACGTAATCATCCGCCCCCAACTCCAACCCCTTGATTTTATCATCCTCATCATCCCGCACCGTCAACATAATGACCGGCACGGTCGACGTCTCCCGGATGATCCGCAGGGCCTCGAAGCCGTCCAACTCCGGCATCATCACATCCAGCAGCACCAAATCGGGCAGCTCATCCCGCA
>CAZWZZ010000472.1:0-5479 GCA_964638395.1 uncultured Caldilineaceae bacterium | reverse complement strand
GACGCCGCGCCATCAAGTTGGGGGTATAGCCCATTTCCCGGGCCACCCGCTTGATATGCTCTCGCGTTTCCTGGCTGATGTCATCGTGATCGTTCAAGGCTCTGGAGACAGCCGCGACCGATTTGCCGACGACCTCAGCAATGTCTTTGAGGGTGACACCTTCTTTGGCTTTTATTTTCGACGATGAACTCATATTACTTAAACCTTTAAGTTGGCTACAATTATAAACTAAAAGGTTTAAGTTGGCAAATTTAGGCATCCATTTTTGGAGGAAATTTGTGAGGGGTATGTATGGGATGGTTCAGGATAAGTTGACACTTTCTTACCCGCCGGGTTGAGCAACGTCACCCCGTAAAACGCAAAACGTAAAACGTGAGGTGTTATTTTGCCAAAATCATTACGTTTTACGCCTTATGTTTTACGAATTTGTCAACCAAATTTCTTGAGGCTATGAACCACCCCAAAAAAAAGAGATTTTATCTCACTCATTGATTCTTCGTCTGCGATTCATCCAATTCAGCTTGCCTGGTCAAGAAAAATTGCAGGGCACTGGCCCGGCCCATAGACTCCTTGTGGTCGCCACTGCTGTTCCAGGCTTCCATATACTCGATCAAATCAAGCCATACCTGAAATGTCGTTTCTTCTGTGGCCAACTTCGCAGCTTGATCGTGTATTTGATTGACCTGTTGTTCCGTCATCGCGGAAACGTAATCATATGCTAATTCAATTAATCGCCTTACATCCTGTCTTTGTGTCATTACTTTGCCTTTTGTCGAATTTTGCTGGATTTGTCTCAAAGAAGCAATAGCAGCGCCGCCCCACCACTTAAAAGCAACGGGCTGACCCGCACGGTATCCTCTAACTCTACTGAACCGATCAGATCTGCCCAGTCCCGGTAGATGTTATATTGACCCCCTTCTCGGCGGAGATGGCCCGCAAAATAAGTCCATTTGCGGTAGACTTTATAATACGGGCCTTCCGGCACGACACGGCCAACGGTCTGAACGCCAGCCCGATGGATGGTGTAATAACCGCCTTCTTCCTCCACCCGACCGACGAAGTCGGTCCAGAGCCGATAAATATTGTAGTAGCCACGCTCCTGCTCTACGTGACCAACAAATTCGCCCAAAGTGTTATAGATCGTGCAACTTGTCATTTTTTCGCTCTAATCTTTTCGTAAGAATGAACGCTTTAGATTTTCGAGAATAACAACGTAGAAGCTCAATCTACACAGATTGCGCCCATTCGAGTGGGCTTGAAGTTGGTCGGCCATACCGTAAGCTTATCATATTTTGCCCCACTCAGATTTGTCCCACTCAGGTTGGCTTCACTCAGATTGGCCCGGTTGAGGGTCGCTTGCCTGAGATCGGCGTTGCTCAGATCCGCATGGCTCAGGTCTGCTCCGCTAAGATTAGCTCCTCTCAAGGTTGCTTCTCTAAATCTCGTCCGGCTGAGGTTAGCCGCTTGCAGGGTCGCCTGGTTAAGATCTGCACCATTGAGATTGGCCCCGCTCAGGTTGACCCGGCTGAGATTGGCCTGACCCAGGTCAGTCTCGATGAGTTTTGCCCCGCTCATCTTGGCCCCGCTCAGGTTTGCCTGACTCAGATTAGCGTAGCAAAAGTTGGCCCCGCTCAGAACTGCTTGGCTCAGGTTGGCTTCACTCAGATTGGCCCCGATGATTTCCACCCGGTGAAGGTTCGCACCGCTGAGGTCCAGTTGAGAAAGATCGACACCGCTAAATTTCGCTCGACGGCGATCTGCCTCGTTATAATTTACGCCGCCCAGTCTCGTCCGGCCGGTTTCCGTCCTATGGAGCGGCGGGCCGGTCAGTTTCGGCGTTTCGCCCTTGCGCCGGGCAGACTCGATGATGTCCAAGATTTGTTGTCGGGTGAATGTCATAACACTACTCCAGGATGGATTCTTGTTGGGTTGTCTGTAGCAAATCGTCAATTTCTTGCAACGCCTCGGTATCCGATATGTTGGCCGCCACAGCCCACTCTTGAGAAAGGCTTTTCCGCGTCTTCAGGAGCAGCGTCCGCTCTGTTGCACTCAGGCGCTTGTGCCCATCCAACGCGGTTAAATCCCGGACGACTTCGCACATCACCTGAAATGAGGCTTCTTTCAAGCGTTTGACCAGCTCCCCCTGTCGCTTAGAATGATCTTTTTTCAAAGCAGTCGGCTCACTTTTTAATAAATGGCGGTACTGATCGAGATCTTTCTTGGCCGTTGCTAAGCGTAGCCCAAGCACGGCCTGCGCTTCAACCGGAATCCATATCGTACTCCTGATTGATAAGGTGATTTTGTAGTAGAGACACGCTTTTACATCAGAGAACTGTTTTTCCTCGATTTTGACGATTTGGCCCACCCCGTAGACGGGGTGAACCACAAAATTACCAACTTTGAATTGCATAACAGGCTCCTGTGCATTAGCGGCGCTTCTTGCGTCCACTTTGGCGGCCGGACCTGCTCCCCCGATCTTCACGGGGTTTCGCTATGTTCACCTTCAACTCTCGGTTGTCCAGGTTGAAGCCGTTGAACTTGCTGATGGCCTCTTCCGCCTCGGTTTGGGTCGTCATTTCGATAAAGGCAAAGCCTTTGGACCGACCGCTGTCTCGGTCTGTAATCAACGCCACCGAGGCCACCTGGCCCGCTTTAGCAAACAAAGCCTCTAAATCAGCCTCGGTCGTATCATATGACAAATTCCCAACATACAATTTGACTTCCATGATCTTCTATCTCCTTAAAATTGGCTCATTGAGCCGGTTATACCCCTGTTGACACTGCTGGGGCCTCACTCTGATGAAATTTTGTCTTCTTTCAATCGCTCAACCAACGCCGGGATTTGGTCGAACTCAGATGACTTATCCAAAAAAAAATCGGCCCCGGCTTGCAGACATTTTCGCCGATACCCGGCATACGGGTAGTTCGTCAGAATAATGACAACGGGCACTGCCTCGCCCGCCTTGATATGCTGCAAGACATCGATTCCGCTGCCACCGGGCATCCGAATGTCTAAAATCACTACGGCCGGGCGCAGCCTGCGAATGGCCTTGATTGTCTCGGCCACACTCTCTGCCTGGCCCACAATCTCGACCCCGGCCAATTCATCCAGCATCGTCACCAACCGTTCCCGGACGATGAGCGAGTCATCAGCGATAAATATTTTGATGGTGTGGTTCGAGCGTGATAGCTTTGTAGACATAATAAATAGAGGGCGCGATGCAATAGGTTTAAAGAAATTAGTGAACTCTACTTTGAGTTTAGAGGATTCCGGTGGGGAAACCTATCAGTCGAATTCTGATGATAGGGTAGGGTTTAGGCTAATGCCTTTGTCGGTATTTGCCCTACACTGTAACTACGGCAGAACTCTTCGACGGTTAGACCATCCCCTTCGACAGGCTCAGGAAGCGCTCAAAACGTATCCTGAGCTTGCCGAAGGCTTACACGCTAACTGCTGAGGATTTTCGCCACGCTGTACTGCCTACTGCTCCGCAGGCTCCTCATCGGTGTCAGACTGCAACCCGTTGTTAATCAAGAACCGGAAGAATTCCGAATCAGCCGGGATAATCACCCTATCTCCCTGGTTGAGAATGTCGGCGTAGGCTTCCAGGCGACGGGAAAAGGCGTAGAACTCCGGGTCTTGGGATAGAGCCTCGGCATAGATGGTGATGGCCTCGGCTTCGCCTTCGCCGCGGAGTTGTTGCGCCTCGCGCTCACCTTCAGCCCGAATGACTGTCCCGGCCCGGTCGGCTTGCGCCCGGATGATATTGGCTTGCTCCTCACCCTCCGCCCGGAACAAGGAGGATTCCCGCTGGCGTTCCGCCCGCATCCGGTCGAAGACACTTTGCTCCACCTCCTCCGGCAAGTCGGCCCGCTTGGTGCGAACATCCACAACATTGATGCCAAATTCAGAGGCTTTTTCAGCGGTGGACTCGGCTACCCGCACCTCGATATTTTCCCGTTCCTGGGCAATAACATCCCCAAAGCTAACGGTGGCCAGCTCCTGACGTAGTTCGGAAAAGACAATGTCGTCTAAGCGCGCTCTCGCCCCGGCCTCTGTCCTGACGGCTTTGAAAAAGAGGAGCGGGTCGGTGATTTGCCAGCGGGTCACGTGATCGACCACCAGCCGTTTCTTGTCAGAAGTCAGATATTCTTGGGGGGGGGCGTCGCTGGATAGGACGCGCTTCTCAAAGAGAAGCACATTTTGGACAAACGGTAACCTCGCGTTCAAACCTGGGGTCTGAACGGTCTTGATCGGCTCACCAAACTGAAGAATGATGGCCTGTTTGGTTTCATCGACAATGAACAGAACTTGGCTGGCGATGATCGCCCCGATAATTAACAAGATAACGATGATGCTACTGATGCGTTTTTTCATCTTACTCTCCTCCTCCGCTCGAATTTGAGTTACTGGGATTGGGTACCGGGGTAGGAGCGCTGGGTCTCGTGTTGGAATTACTCGGATCGGTCAGGGGCAGGAAGGGCAAGACTTGGTTGCCGGTAGCCTCTTTATCCAGGAGTATCAACTCAACCTGATCTAAAATACCCTCCAGGGCTTCAATATGAAGCCGCTCCCGGGTGACCTCCGGGGCCAGGCGATAAGCCTCCAGTACGGATAGAAAACGTTGGGCATCGCCGGTCGCCCGCAGGACTTCTTGATCCTTAAATGCGGTGGCTTCTTCGATCAGCCGTTGTTTATCACCCCTGGCCCGGGGCACAATGTCATTCTGATAAGCCTCCGACTCATTGATGAGGCGCTCTCTATCAGCCAGGGCACGCACCACCTCCTGGAAGGCATCTCGGACCTCTTCGGGCGGGTCGGCCACCTGGAGACGAACGTCCGTGACCTGGATGCCGCTCCCGTAATTTTCCAACAAGCGTGACAAAAAGAGACGGGTCTCATCCTGAACGCGCGCCCGCTCCTCGGTGATGACGGCGTCAATCGTCATCTGCCCCACCGTACTGCGTAAGCCAACCTCGGCACTGGTCAGCAAGACGTCTTCCGGGTTCTGGACGTTGAAGACAAAATCACGCGAACTGGCGATGCGATATTGCACCAGAAGTTCTACCTGAACAATATTTTCATCCGTCGTTAGCATGAGCGCCTCACTTGGCACTTCCTGCTTGCCATTCTCGTCGGTGGTTCGGAAGCCAATCTCCACCCGGCGGATACTTTCGACATCGACAATCGTCACCTGTTGGATAGGCCAGGGGATGTGGTAGTTCAACCCGGAGGTGGTAATGCCCGAAAATCGCCCGAACGTTTGCACCACCCCTTCCTCGCCGGGCTGAACGACATAAGCCCCCGAAGCCAGCCAGATCGAGACGATAACGCTGATGAGAATCAAGTAAAAAGATTTTCGTTTCCCGGAAAACCAATGGAAGAGATTGCTAAAGTAGTCGCCAAACTGCTCTAGTTCTTGGCGATAGGACGTATTATTCTTAGACAATGGCTGTCCTCCTTATTGTCTATTTTCAA
>CAZWZZ010000471.1:0-5482 GCA_964638395.1 uncultured Caldilineaceae bacterium | reverse complement strand
TCCTGAAACTCTGGGCAGCGACTAATCGACAGGATTAGACGCCGCCTCCAGCCGGGGGGCCGCCCCTGACCTCCCCTTCATTGCTGATCCGGTGGTTTCGATTTACAATATCCACGAGGTTATCATTCGGAGAGACAAGGAGAGCGCCATGCCCCGTTTTACCAACCAACAAATCGCCGGGCTGCTGACCAACATCGGCGACCTGCTCGAAATCAAAGGGGAGAACCGCTTCAAAATTCTGGCCTATCGCAAGGCGGCCGAGAACATCGGCCATCTGGGGCAGGATTTATTTGATATGTGGCAAGCGGGCGAAAATCTCAAAAATGTGGAGGGCGTCGGGCAGGCCATTGCCGATAAGTTGGATGAGTTGTTCAGCAGCGGCCGGTTGGAATTTTGGGAGAAGCTCCGGGCCGAGGTGCCGGAGAGTTTGACCGAGGTGTTGGCTATTCCCGATGTCGGCCCCAAGTTGGCTAAAAAGATGTGGCAGGAATTGGGCCTGACGACGGTGGCCGAGGTCAAAGCGGCGGCGGAAGCGGAGCGGCTGCGGACGCTGCCCCGCATGGGGGCCAAGAGCGAGGCCCGCATCCTGGCCAGCATCGAGGCGCTCGAACGGCGGGAGACTGACCGGGTCCATTTGGGCGTGGCCTGGCCGCTGGCCATGTCGGTTGTGGCGGCTTTGGAAGGGCTACCGGAGGCTCTCAACATCGAGGTAGCGGGTAGCCTGCGCCGGCGGCGGGAGACCATCGGCGATCTGGATTTCCTGGTGGCCACGGAAAAGCCCGCGCCCATTATGGCCGCCTTCAAAGAACTGCCTGACATTTCAGAGATCATCGGCGCAGGGGAGACCAAAAGCTCGGTCCGCTTCAGCAACGGCGTTCAGGCCGACCTGCGGACGCTCCATCCCCAACAGTGGGGCACGGCTCTCCAATATTTCACCGGCAGCCAGGCCCACAACGTCCGCATCCGAGAAATCGCCCAGAAGCAGGGCTACAGCCTCAACGAGTATGCCCTGACCCGCGAGAGTGACGGCGAGAAATGGCTGTTTGACAATGAGGCTGCGCTGTATGAATTTTTGGGGTTGGTCTACATACCGCCCTACTTGCGCGAAGATTGGGGCGAGATCGACGCGGCCCGCAACGGGACATTACCGGGTGGGCTGCGGGTCGAAGCGATCCAGGGGGAGGTCCATTGCCACTCCACCTGGAGCGACGGGGCGCACACCATCGAGGAGATGGGCCGGGCCGCGTTGGAGCGGGGGTATCACTATTTAGTTATCAGCGACCACTCCCAAAGTTTGGGCGTGGCCAACGGCCTGACCCCGGAGCGGCTGCGGGAACAGCGGGCTGAAATCAAGGCGGTGCAAGAGCGCCTGCCGGACATTAGATTGCTACAGGGCACGGAAATGGAAATCAAGGCGGACGGGTCCCTCGATTTTCCCGACGAGGTGCTGGCTGAGTTGGATTTCGTGGTGGCCTCGGTTCATACCGGCCTGCGCCAGGATCGGGACACCCTGACCCGGCGGGCGCTGGCGGCTATTCACAACCCTCACGTCAAATTGCTAGGCCACCCCACCGGCCGGCTGCTGCCCAAACGGGAAGCAGGCGATTTCGATATGGAAGCCATCTTCAAAGCGGCGGCGGAAACCGGTACCTGTTTGGAGATCAACGCCTCCCCGGAGCGGCTCGATCTCAGCGCCGCACACGTCCGCCGGGCCATTCAGGTCGGCGTCAAGCTGATGATTAACTGCGATGCCCACCACGTGGCTGGCTTCGACAACCTCCATTTTGGCGTGGCCACCGCCTGCCGGGGCTGGGCCTCAGCCGCCGACATTGCCAACACCCAACCCTGGGAGGCGTTGTTTGAATAGGAGTTACGCACACCCCCCTCAATCCCCCCGATTCGGGGGGAGGTTTGACTCCTTCCCCGTTGCAGGGGAGGTTGGGAGGGGGTCTGAGCCGGTCACTGCGTAAGTCCTGTTGAATAAATCGGAGACGTTGACTTTTACTCTGAACCTCGTTACAATTAATTAAACGTTCTACAAAAATCATTGATCTCCATAGGAATAAAATGGCAACGCCAAAAATACTCGTAGTTGATAGCGATGATGGCTTCGGAAATATGCTTAAGGAGGGACTCAATACCACCGGTTATTACGAGGCCCATTGGGTACAAACCGGACACGAAGCCCTTCAATCTTTGGTGACCGGCCCCTTCGATCTGGTAATTATTGATATGGCCCTCAGAGATATTCGGCCCATCCCGCTGGCCCAGGCTGTCCGCAAAATCAAGAAAGATATGCGGATTATGATGATCCCCTTGATGGGCCAACAGCTTCCTGAAAAAGCACATACCCTGAATATTAACGGCGTCCTGACCAAACCCTTTTTTGTTGGAGATTTGCCCGATCTCGTTGACAAAGCGATGGACTACACCCGAGCTGCTGCGCCTGCCCCACCCCCCATCCTGGCCTCACAATCATCGGAGCCGCTGCCCCAGGCAGCCCCAAAAAATGACACCGGCCCCAAAAAAGCGGCGCAGCCGGCAACCTCGACAGAGACTCCCCCACCGATTCCAATGATTTCTTCGCTGCCCCAGGAAAAAATGAGCTACCTGCGGGCCAATGAATCAGAAATTATCCGTTTGTTGAATGATTTGAACCGCGAAGTCCGGGCCGAAGCGATTTTGGTCATTGCCGGACAGGAGTTGGTGGCCCAAGCCGGGTTGTTGAGCCGCGAGCAATGTCGTGAATTGGCGATGTTAGTCGCCCAAAGCTCGCAGGCAGCGGCTCAGGCTGCCGCTTTTCTGGGGGAAAAAGCCGGTCGTTTTGCCCAAAGCCTGCACGAGGGGAATGAGTATCGGGTTTATACGCTGTCGATTGGGGATGGTATTCTGCTGTCGATTGCCTTCAGCTCCAACGTGCCGCTGGGTATGATTCGCCATCAATGTCGTCAGGCCGTCGATCAAATAACCAGATTTATCTAGCAGTTCGTAGAACAATTTGCTAAATTGTTCCGCAGCAGTTCTCATTTTGGAGCCAGACCCTAAAGGTTTTGTCCCTAAAGGTTATTTGAAGGCAGCTTCGTCACCGTGAAGCGACCACGTTTGGCCTGATCTATGGAAACCTTTAGGGTCTTGTTCGCTATATTTAGAATTGCTGAATTGTTCCGGTCTAGGTTCGCGGTGAGACCAAAGGGCAAATTGCCAATTTGCCCTACAAAAACAGCCTCGGTCAACCGCCCCGCAGCCGGGCCCGGACTTCCTGGCAACGGGGACAAGCCTCGCCCATGTAGTCACGGCCACAGCGGTGGCAACTGCGAACCTCGTCGATAAATTTCGAGTCGGCCACCGGCGCGGCGATCAACATCAATTCGGCATCGGCGTGCTGCTCTAGCCAGGCCTGAATGTTCGTGCCATCGACGGCGGCCCCCTCCGGCCCGATGGTTAAAATACCGCGCAGGATACGGGCATCCATTTCGGCGGCATTCTTGGCCAGTCGCCGGGCCTCACGTTTCGTTAGACTCATCTTCTTTCACCTGTAGGGTTAATGGGTACACCTCACTTTTAGACCAGCCGCTCTGATCGGCCACTGCACGGGCGGCCTCCTTCGAGCGGTAGCCGGCGGCCAACAAATCGGCCAGGGCTGCTTTCACGGCGGCTTCATCCCAGGCCGGGGCCGGGGGCGCGCCGTCGATGACCAGGGTAAACTCACCGCGAGGTTGACGGGCTTGCCACTCGATTTGGGCCTCGGCCAATGTGCCCCGCCAGATTTCCTCGTGCAGCTTGGTCAATTCCCGACACATTGCTACCCTTCGCTCGCCTCCCAAAATTTCGGCCATATCGCCCACACTCTCCGGCAAGCGGTGTGGCGTCTCGAATAAGACCAACGTCGCCGGTTGGTTAGCGACTTCCGTCAAGAGTTGGCGACGGGCGCTCTGTTTACGGGGCAAAAAGCCCAGAAACAGAAAGCGATCCAGCGGCAAACCGGCGGCCGGCAGGGCGGCCAGCAAGGCGCTGGGGCCGGGAATGGACACCACCGGGAAGCCCTGCTCGATGGCGGCCTGCACCAGGCGATGGCCGGGGTCGGAGATCAAAGGCGTGCCCGCCTCGGAGACCAGGGCCACATCCCCGGTGGCCAACGCCTGCAACACTCGCTCCCGCTGGCCACGTTTGCTATGATCGTGGTAACTTAGCAAAGGCCGCTCCAGGTCAAAATGTTTGAGCAACCGGCCCGTGGTGCGGGTATCCTCGGTGGCGATCAGCTCGACCTCCCCCAAAATTCGTAGGGCACGCCGGGTGATGTCTTCCAGATTGCCCAGCGGCGTGGCCACGATGTAAAGTGTGCCCATGATTAGCCCGCTCCAATTTTAGGGCGGGGATTAGGGAAGTGGGAGATTTTTTGATAATTTATTTTATCCCCTAATTCTGTAATCCCCGTTTTAGTGGCCCGTTGACCCATAGTTTATTAGCGTTTCTTTCAATATAATTGTCAGCGTCTCATCCTGCTCCGGCAGCACCGTGCGGGGATCGAGCAGCAGGCGGTTGTCCTCGATCCGGGCAATGATTGGCGGGTCGGTGTGACGCAAGCGGTCGGCCAGCCCATCGACCGCCTCGACGGTGATGGCTAAGGCTGTCGTGGGCAAGGTTTGGCCCGGCAGACTGCCGCCGCCGACGGTGGAGCGAGCGTCCACCACGTCGAGCGTCACCGCCGCCGGTATCTCCTCTTGCAACGTTTGCCGCCAGCTTTCGACCCGCTGCCGCAATGGATCGACCGTCGCCGCCATCATCCGCCACACCGGGATTTCTTCGATGGCCTTCTGTTCGAGATAGGCCAGTAGCGTGGCTTGCAGCGCGGCCAACGTGGTTTTATCCACCCGCAGGGCGCGAATGAGGGGATGCTTTTTCAGACGGTCGATAATCTCCGCCCGCCCCAAAATCAGGCCCGCCTGCGGCCCGCCTAGCAATTTGTCGCCACTGGCGGTCACTACATCCACCCCGGCGGCCAGGCTCTCCTGGATGGTCGGTTCGTGGGCCAGGCCAAACGGCTCGGTCTCCAACAGCGTGCCGGAGCCGAGGTCTTCCATAACCGGGATGTGGTGCCGCCGTCCAACCTCGACCAGCTCGGCCAGCGTCGGTTGGGCGGTGAAGCCGGTGATCTGGTAGTTGCTGTGATGCACGGCCAGCAGCAGCCCGGTCTGCTCGGTGAGGACCTGCTCATAATCGCGGGCATAGGTGCGATTGGTGGTGCCGACTTCGACCAATTGCGCCCCCGATTGGGCCATAATGTCGGGGATGCGGAACCCGCCGCCGATTTCGACCAACTGGCTGCGGCTGATGATGACCTCCCGGCCTTGCGCCAGGGCCGTCAGGGCCAAAATTACGGCCCCGGCGTTGTTGTTGACCACGACCGCCCCTTCCGCGCCGGTCAAACGGCACAGCAGGTCGGCGGCGTGAACGTAGCGGGAGCCTCGTTTGCCCTCGGCCA
>CAZWZZ010000470.1:0-5485 GCA_964638395.1 uncultured Caldilineaceae bacterium | reverse complement strand
GGAACCGATTGAACTCATCATTGCCGTTTTTGAAAAAAGTAAAGATGAAGCCGACGAAATGTTGAAGGAGATTCAGCAGTTGGCGGAGCAAGAGGCGCTGGAGCTAAAAGCGGCGGCGGTCATTGCCAAAACCAAAGAGAACAAAATCGAGGTTCGCAATCTGGGGGATGTGCAATCGAAAGAGGGCCGTCTCTTCGGAGCCGTCAGCGGGGCCGTGATTGGTCTGTTGGGCGGGCCGCTGGGTGCCCTGGTCGGGGCGGCGGCGGGGGCGGTCACCGGGGGCATCGCCGCCGACAAAATCGACCTGGGCGTGCCCAACGACCTGGTCAAAGAGGTCCGCGACTCGCTCCGGCCCGGTAGTTCGGCCCTCATTCTGTACGCCAAGCTGGAGTGGGTCGAGTGGGTGGTGGACTCCCTCCTGATGCTGGGGGCAACCGTGCGCCACGAAACGCTGGAGGCCGATGTGCTGGACAGTTTTTTGAGACGGATGGCTAAACAATGAGGCTGTTCCAAGATTTAAGTCCGTCAAATTGGAGCTGCCTAAAACGTAAAACGGGAAACGTAAAACCTGCTTATCGGTCAAAGCGGTTACGTTTTTCGTTTTACGCTTTACGGATTCCGGATGATTATTTCCTGGGAGTTTCCTGGCAGTTTGTTTAACTCGATTTATCATAAGGAGCAAACAATGATTTACATTCTAATTCGCTGGGTCATTTTAGCCGTGGCTATCGGTCTGACCGCCTGGCTGATGCCAGGGATGGAGATTCAGGGCAACTTTTGGATCAACTTAATTATTGTCTCTGCCGTTTATGGCCTGGTCAACGCCATCATCCGGCCCATCATTATGTTTCTCTCCTGCCCCTTGATTATTCTGACCCTGGGGCTGTTCGCTTTGATCGCCAATGCCTTGATGCTGTCCTTGACCAGTTGGTTTTTGCCAAATATCCTGACTATCGACAGCTTCTTCTGGACGACGATCCTGGCCGCGCTCATCATCAGCATCGTTTCCGGATTTTTGAATGTTTTCGTCGATAGCCGGGGCAGCCAGATACGTTATATGCAGTAAGTGGCCGTTCTGTCCTGCATAGTTTGTCAATGTCACATTCGCCCCTCTAGCCACCCAGCGGGAGGAATTTCTGGTTGGGGGCTGGGGGGTTTTTCATGATTATTTTATGACAAATGCAGTTCGTAAATTTTGACCGGCTGCTGACGTCCTTTAACCTTGATTTTATCGTAATATTCAGCGTTGACCTCATTCTTGACAACGTCGTAGACCTCGCTGCTCATCAGGATTTTGCCGCCGGGGGTGTTTTCCTGGATGCGTTTGGCCAGGTTGACGGCGTCGCCGATGGCTGTGTAATCCATGCGGTCGGACATGCCCACATTGCCGACGACGACCTCGCCGACGTGGAGACCAACGCCGAATTGTAGTCCCCGGGCCTCATCCAGATTGCGGTGGTAATCAGCGATGGCGCGCTGCATCGCGGCGGCGGCCCGGACGGCCCGTAAGACGTGATCCTCTTGCTTGAGCGGGGCGTTGAAAATCCCCATGACCGCATCCCCCATAAATTTATCGAGCGTGCCTTCGTACATCAAAATCGACGAGGCGGCCATCGACAGATATTGGTTCAGGACATCGACCAGCTCTTCCGGGGCCAACTTTTCGCTGAAGGTGGTGAAGCCCCGAATATCGGCGAAAAGGATGGTCGTCTGCTGGCGCTGACCGCCCAACTCCAAATCGTGCGGATCGGAAGGCAAGCGGTCCACAACCGCCGGGGAGACGTAGCGGCGGAACATATCGTGGACGGCTTGCAGCCGTTTTGTCTCGGTCTGGTCATCGACCACAATGGTCACGCCCTGGATGGCGTCGTGAACATCCTTCAGCGAGGTCAGGTTCAGGCTAAGGTTGACTCGCCCGCGCTGCGGAAATTCGGAGATGATTTCATAATCGGTATAACGGTCATGCCGGTAGATGACATTATCGACGAGGTGGGGGAAAATTGTTTCAGACAGGGGGGATAAAACCTCTAAATAGGAGGTTCCCACGGCCTCGTTGAGCTGCATAGCCAGAATGGCTTCGGCGGCGCGGTTGTAGAAGGTGATCCGCCCATCCACATCGGTGGTGATAACCCCGTTGTCCATACTGTCGAAAACGTTGTCCATCAGGTTTTTCATGCTGGTGATTTCTTCGAGGTTGCGCTGCACCCGGTCAAACAGTTTGGCATTTTCCAGAGCCAGCGCGGTTTGATCGGCCAGCGTACTTAGCAGGGCCAGATCGGTACTGGTGTAAGGTTGGCCATTTTTCTTGGTGCCCGCCGCCAAAACACCGACCAGATCATTTTCTTTATGGATGGGCACAAACCATTCGTAGTTCAACTTTTTCAAGGCTCGCCGGTCTGCCTCCGGCGCTTGCTCAAATTTTGAGGAAATGTCGATACGGTATTGGGCTAAGGGAACCCGTTCTTCCATCAGGTAATGGGTAATCGGCGTCTCTTTATGGAGCGAAAGGCGCTTGGGACCGCTGCCGTTTAGCCCGGAGGCCGGCAAATTGTGGAAATGGAGTTGGTCTGATGACTCTGAGTCGAAGATGAATAGAGCGCTGTTTTTTAAACCGATTGAGGTGTTGATATGCTCGGTGGCGATGGTCGCCAATTCGCTGAGATAGAGCCGGTTACTGATGACCTGGCCATAGCTTTGGATGACGGTTTGGTAGTCGTAGCGACGGCCAAACAAGAGGCGGTCCGCGATGTTGCGGGTGAATTGACGAACCGGCATAAAAACAACGGTCATAATGACCATCGCGGCGGTAGCGATCAATAAGGTTTCGTCAATCCTGTTGCCGAAGCTCCTTACCAAAAAATCGCCGAGGAATAGTTGCACCAGAAAGAAGTTGAGGAGATAAATGCCGACCGTGACCAACGACACAGTGATCCCCCGGATCAACTGGCGAATACCCGTCCCCAAGTCGATGAAATTTTCGGTGACGACGATGTAAGTGGCCAACAACCCGGATAGGGCAATGATAATCAAGCCAATCGTCCAGAAAGGCTCCCGCAGGGTCAGGTAGAGGCCATACCCGGTGGTTGTGGCCAGGCTGGCGATGATGAGATATTGGATACGGTTTCTGTGGGCCGGGTTTTGGATGCGGAACTGTTGCCATATGGTGTTCAGCGTGGCGATGCCCATAAATAGGCCCCACCAGATCACGCTCAGAATAAAAGTCAAGTTCTGGTCGTCAATCCAGCCATTACTCCACGTCCTCAGGGCCTCTTCGGGAATCATAAGCCAGCCCATATCCAGCGCGACGACCAACGCCAGACCGGCCACGCCGAGCAACAACAGCCAGATGACCCGCCGCGCTTTCTGCAAAAAAGTGCGGACGAAAATCCAATAGCCCACGCCCAAAACAATCAGGCTGTAGCCCATCAGCCGCGCCCAGGTTACTTCTGGCCAGAGGATGGGCGCATCGTTCACGGCGGCTAACAAGCCGAAACTCCACGATATCGTGACCAGGGCGTAAGCGATGAAGGAGCGGCCAATGGCGCTTTTGGCTTTGTGCCAGATCAGCACGTAAATACTAAAAACGATATAACTGATAGCAATGACCAGGGGGAAAATTGCTTGATCTAATCCAATAACGTTGAATGACAAATTCGGTCTCCTGTTTGGGGATGTGATGTCGGTCCACAGGCTTGTAACATATATTTGATGTTACTGAGGTTGAGTTATAGTTAGGGAAGCGATTGATGCTATCGACTCGGTTTCAGGGGGCTGATAGCCAGAGTTTAGGGTAGCCATTGATTCCCATACTATATTTGTACAACTATCGCCCAGTAAGTGAAATGAGAAATTTTTACTATCGTTTGATAACTTGGGGAAGAAATTTTTGCCGTTTTTGAGACAATGTGTACTATATGGCTTCTGCCAAAACAGGAACCCTATTTTCACCTATTTCTTTTTACCTATTCCTTTTTACCTATTCTGAGGGAGCGTAAACATTGTTAATCGTTATGAAGTTTGGCGGCACTTCCGTGGGAAGTGTCAAGGCTCTGGAAAAAGTGGTTGAGATTGTCAAAAAGGCTCGTCACGAGGGGCACGAGGTCATCGTCGTCGTCTCGGCGATGAGCGGTGTGACGAACATGCTGCTCAACTCCGCGCAACAGGCCGAGCAGGGGGATGAAGCGCCGAGCCAGCAGGCCCGCGTGGAAATCGCCAAAAAGCACGCTGAGGCCACGCTCCATTTTTTGGGATTGACCAAAGAGCGGGAAACGGCGCTGGAGGAGATCAATATTCTGTTGGATGAGTTTGTGTCCCTTTGTCACGGCATTCGAGTGTTGGGAGAATTGACGCCACGCGCCCTGGATGTCATCGGCGGCCTGGGCGAGCGGATGAGCATCATTCAAGTGGCCGCCATTCTCAACAATGCCGCTGTGACGGCGGAAGGGATCAGCGCCACCAAATTGATTGTCACCGATGATCGCTTTGGGGGAGCCGTTCCGCTCATCGAAAAAACGCAGGCCCAGACGGAAGCCAACCTGCGCCCGATTTTAGAGGCGGGGAAAGTCCCGGTGGTTACCGGCTTTATTGGGGCCACGACAGAGGGCCTCCAGACCACCCTGGGCCGGGGCGGCAGCGATTACAGCGCCACGATCATCGGTCGGGCTATCGAAGCCGACGAAGTGTGGATTTGGACGGATGTCAACGGGGTGATGACCGCCGACCCCCGCATCGTGGCCGAAGCCCACCCCATCGCCAGGCTGTCTTACGCCGAAATCAGCGAACTCTCCTTTTTTGGGGCCAAAGTGTTACATTCCCAGGCCATCCGCCCGGCCCGGCGGGTCGGTATCCCGGTACGTATCCTCAACACCTTCGAGCCGGATCATCCGGGGACGCTCATCAGCGACAAGGTTGAGAAAAACGGGAAAGTGGTCAAGGCAGTCACAGCCATCAAGGATATGAGCCTGGTTACGGTCGAAGGGCCGGGCATGATTGGTATTCGAGGGGTGGCCGGACGCACGTTTGGGGCTGTGGCCCGGGCGGATACCAATGTCTTGATGATTAGCCAGGCCTCCTCCGAACAGTCGATCTGTTTTCTCATCCCCAGCGGTGGCGTGACCAAAGTCGTCCGCGCCCTGGAGGAGGAGTTTGCCCTGGAGATGAGCCGCCGCGATTTGGAACAGATCAAATGGCTGGATGATACGGTCATTTTGGCCGTGGTCGGGGGCGGTATGAAAGGGCAACCGGGCGTTAGCGGCCGTCTGTTTGGGGCGTTGGGCCGAGAGAAGATCAACATCATCGCCATCGCTCAGGGCAGCAGCGAGTTCAATATCTCCATCGTCATCAATCAACGGGACGTGGACAAAGCCGTGCGGGTCATTCATCAGGAGTTCGAGTTGGAGAAGCCGGGCTAACCTATTCCTGGTGTATCCAAATTGTTCGTAGGGCGAGCATCCCTATGCCGCCCGCTGCCGCATTGGGATGCGCC
>CAZWZZ010000469.1:0-5498 GCA_964638395.1 uncultured Caldilineaceae bacterium | reverse complement strand
CCAAAAGGGAACAGTGACAGCGGGATCAGTTTGAGGTGTTGCAGGGCAAAGGGAATACCGATGATGGTGATGGCCAGCACCAGCGCCGAAGTGAGATGGATCAAGGCAATCTCCCAGCCAAAGAGCAGCAGCCAGAGGATGTTGAAGATTATATGCAACAAATCGCCGCTGTCCGGGTCGGCGACCAACTCCTTACCGAAAGGGGCCAGGCTGGCCACCCCGACTTTGATCGACTGCACGCCGAAGGGGATGCCGATGATCGTCAAGCAGAGGGCCAAGCCCCCCAAAATGTAGCCGACGGCTGCAAAAAAACCGCCGAAGATCAACCAGATGATGTTGCCTAACAGACTCATTGTGTGCCTCCATTGTTTGTGTCACATATCACTACCTACTATACGCAGCCACAACGGATTGGTTGCACTATTCCGATTCAGCGTTGCCCCGACTGGTTAATCCCGTTTGAATTTACTATAATCCGGCTCCTCATGCCGCCCCCGCCGAACGCCTTCGATGTCGAGCAGGGCCTCGACTTTGAGCGGCAGGCCGAAGAGTTTGATGAAGCCTTCAGCATCCTGCTGGTTGTAGACATCCTCCTCGCCAAAGGTGGCGAAATCTTCGCGGTAGAGGCTGTAGGGGGATTTCCGCCCAACCAGAATAATGTTCCCTTTGTACAGCTTCAAGCGAGCCGTGCCGGTGATGCGTTGCTGCGTAGCATTGACAAAGGCATCGAGGGCCTGGCGCAACGGGGTGAACCATTGGCCGTTATAGACTAACTCGGCATATTTGAGGGCAATCACCTGCTTATAATGGAGCGTCTGTTTATCGAGACACAGTTGCTCCAACCCCTGATGGGCTTCCATCAAAATGGAGCCGCCCGGCGTCTCATAGACGCCGTGGCTCTTCATCCCGACCAGCCGGTTCTCGACCAGGTCGATGCGCCCGACGCCGTGCCGCCCGCCGATTTTGTTCAGCGTGTTAATGAGGCTGATCGGCCCCATCGCTGTGCCGTTGATTTTCTTGGGGATGCCTTCCTGAAAGTCGATTTCGATATACTCCGGTTTGTTGGGGGCATCCTCAGGATCGACGCTCAGTTGAAACATCGCCTTTTCCGGCTCCATCCAGGGATCTTCCAAAATGCCCCCCTCGTGGCTGAGATGCCAGATGTTGCGATCACGGCTGTAGATCGACTGTTCGGTGGCCGGTACGGGCACATTGAACTCAACGGCGTAATCGAGCGCATCCTCCCGCGAGCGGATGTTCCACTCCCGCCAGGGGGCCACAACGTGCAGTTTCGGATTGAGGGCCTGGTAGGTTAGCTCGAAGCGGACCTGATCGTTGCCCTTGCCGGTGGCCCCGTGGCTGAGGGCGTCGGCCCCTTCCAATTCGGCGATTTCTACCTGCCGCTTGGCAATGATCGGGCGGGCGAAACTGGTCCCCAACAGATATTTACGCTCATAGATCGCCCCGGCCCGGAGCGTGGGGAAGATAAAATCGGTGATGAACTCCTCCCGCAAATCTTCGACGTAACATTTGCTGGCCCCGGAGGCCAGCGCCTTCTCCTCCAGGCCATCCAGCTCCTCTTCCTGGCCCAGGTTGGCACACATACAGATCACGTCACAGCCATAATTATTCTTGAGCCAGGGCACAATGACGCTGGTATCTAGCCCGCCGGAGTAGGCCAGGACGACCTTCTTGAATTTCGGTTTCTCTTTCTGCTCAGATTTTTTACTATTTTTTGCCATCTTCTCTCCAATTTTCTAATTTAGAAAAAAGAAAGGAGAAATCAGAAAATTCCCGTGCAGCTACTAGGACTTATGCCCACCCCCCTTAATCCCCCCGAATCGGGGGGAAACTTGTGGTTGGGAGGGGTTTGAGCGGGAAACTGCGTAAGCCCTTCTAATTTCTCATTTCTAATTTTTATTTTCTACGTTCTGCGACTAAGATCAATCAACTTACGGACCAGGACACTGGCGGCGGCGGTCAGGCTCAAGATGTCGCCGGCGGCCAGCGGCTCGACCTCCGGATCGTCCCGGCTGGGGGCGGTGAGCATGAGGTAGGCCGCTCCCGCTCCCAGAACGGCTCCGATAGCCGAACCGATCATCAGTATGCGCTTGTGTTGTGGTTCGAGATTATTCATAACGCCCTCCTGCGTTAAGTGTGTCGATTAAACGTCAGCCGAATTATAGACTATAATTACAAAATTGAGAATTCACCACAGGAGTGACGATCATGCCCAAAGAATATCTGAATCCGCCCACTCTGTTCAATAGCTTGCAGTATGGCTTTTCTCAGATTGTAACCAGCCAGGGGGGTAAACTGGTTCATCTATCGGGCCAGGTGGCCTGGGATGAGCGGCAGCAGCTCGTCGGCCCCGGTGATCTGGAGCGACAGACGCGGCAAACCTTTCAGAATATCAACTCGGCCCTCCAGACGGCGGGCGGCACGCTGACGGACGTTGTCTCCCTGCGAATATATATCGTGGCCGAACAAATGGAAAACACAGCGCCCGTGAGCGCAGCGCTGCGTGATTTTTTTCCAACTAATCCTCCGGCCAGCACGTGGATTGGCGTCTATGCCCTGGCTAACCCCGATTTTCTAATCGAGATCGAGGCTGTGGCGATAGTAGAATAGTGTAAATGGCCAGGTTACTTACTCAAAAACAAGGACTTTGGTTATGAAAAAATTATTGTCTCGTCGAGCCGGAAAATTGTTGGCCGTTTTCGTCATGAGCCTGGGTCTTTTGGGCTTGCTGCTCAACAGCGGGCCGCCCTCCTCACGAGCGGCCTCAACCGACCAGGTACAGCCTCTTTTTTACAACGAGGCCGGCATTAGCTCAACCTTGACCATTCAGAATGTTGGCAGTAGCGTGACTACTGTCACTGTTACCTTTATCGGGTCTTCAAGCGGGGAGACAGTGAATTACAAGGCCGCTCTTTCCGCTTTTGGCTCGGTCAGCTTGACTCCGGCGGATGTCTTTGGCCTGGAGGCGGATACGTATGGCGTTGCCATTCAATCAACCCCACACCCCATCGAAAGTGTGGTTAGGCACACCCTGAGGAGCCGCAGTGATAATCTAGCTGCAATCAGAGGAATTGATGAGAGAGATACGGCGCTGAACTTTGCCGCCTTTACGGAGAATGACGGTCTCTCGGTTCTAAACAGCAGCTTGGCCCAAACGGCCACGGTGACGGCCAGCTTTTATGGGACGGGTGGCTTAATCACCACCGCACTCCGCACGATTGCCCCGGCCGGCAGCGCCAACTTCTTCGATGACTCACTCGATTTGCCCAATGATTTTGTGGGGTGGACCGAAATCACGGCCGATCAACCGCTGATCGGCCTCTTCACCCAGCGAGGCGCGAGTGATAACGTCTTCGAGAGCGTCGGCCCAACCGAAAGCGCCACCGAGGTCACTTTCCCCCGCGCCTTCAAAGGGGTGGAACAGGGGGGCGTCTCCCGCACCAGCCGCCTGTTTGTGGCTAACACCGGAAATAGCCAAACGGCGGTCACCGTAACCTTCTACAGCACGGATGGGGCCGTGGTCGATACGAATACCCTCGATCTCGAGGCCAAATCCGGGGCGATCATCGACCTGGCGACCCAATCGGCCTTGACCAAGGGACAAACTTACGTCGTGGCCGCCAATGCTGCAAACCCGCTGCTCATCGCCGAAGTGCCGCCCACCAGTGGCCCGGTGGCCGATACGGCGGATTACAAAGGTATGAGTGGCAGTACGATCAATCTACCCCGTGTCGTCAAACGTACAACAAATTACAGCGTCATCAATTTGCAAAATCCAAATGCCGTTCCGGCCAATGTAGTGACCGCTTATTACGATGAAAGTGGGCAAACGGTTTATTCAGCCACCACTATTACTATCGCTGCCAATGGGCTGCTGCCGCTCAATCTGATGGATGTGCCTCAAGTGGGCGACACCTTTAACGGCAGTGCCGTCGTCCAATCTGACCAACCGCTGCAAGCTCTGGTCGATGAGTATCAAACCGGTCGAGCGATGGTGCAGACAATTCCGGTCACGCCCAGCCAGGGGATCACCGTCACCACGACCGATGGCGTTTTGACCATTGAGGCCGACCCCAACGCCCTGCCCGCCAATGCCGTCGATCTGCGGTACCGCTTCCACGGCATCACCCCCACGGTCAGCATCATCAGCGGCTTGCCCTCGTCCAAGATTGCCCTGGCCTTTTCCGTGGAGTTGGTGGATGGCAGCGGCGATCTCATCACCGAGACCATCAGCCCTCCCCTGCGCCTCAGCGTGACTTACAGCCAGACGCTCGTCAATCAATTGGGCATCGACGAAACCGAGTTGGCGATCCTATTTTTTGACGAGACAGGATCGGTCTGGTCTGGCACGGACATTAACAATCTGATGGTGAACACGGCTACCAACAGGATTAGCTGGTCGGTTCCGCATCTGACGGAGTTCGTGGCCATCGAGGATGGGATAAAGCGAGTCTATCTACCGCTGGTGGAGAAGTGAGACTACAACGGATTTGGAAATCAACGAATTGCAAAATAGTGGTAAAATTCAGCCTGCTCTAATCATCTCCGATTAGGCTATATATTCAGGACTTACGCAGTTGGCTCGTAGGCGGTTTGCAGCCGCCGTATTCGAGGGTTAGGGCGAAGCCTCCCTGCGGGGCAACCCTCCCAGAGCGTCAATTGCGTAACTTCTAATACTGTCATTAAAAAATCTTTATGGGAACATCACTAAGGAAGGAGTTTGGTATGTCTGATAAACGGGAAGTAGCGACGCTGGGTGGGGGCTGCTTTTGGTGTGTCGAAGCGGTGTATCAAGATTTGAAGGGGGTGCATAGCGTGGTGTCCGGTTACGCCGGGGGGACGATCAAAAACCCGACCTATGAGCAAATCTGCACCGGACGCACCGGCCATGCCGAAGTCGCGCAAATCACCTTCGATCCCGAAGTCATTTCTTACGAGGATATTCTGTACGTCTTCTGGCGTACCCACGATCCAACTACCTTGAACCGGCAAGGGGCTGACATCGGCACGCAGTACCGCTCCGTCATTTTTTACCACAACGAGGAGCAAAAAGCTATTGCCGAAAAATCGAAACGGGAAACGGATGCGTCCGGGCTGTGGTCCAACCCCATTGTCACCGAGATTTCACCATTGCCCAAATTTTACGAAGCCGAAGGGTATCATCAGAATTACTATCGCACGAACCCCAACCAGCCTTACTGCCGGGTGGTCATCGACCCGAAAGTTAGCAAATTCCGAAAAGAATTTCAGGATAAATTGAAGGATACGGCAATGGCGTAGGGAGTGCCACAATTTAGATCACCCCAAAATTTTAGCGATTCGCCAACGGACCCCCATTCGGGGGGATCGAGGGGGGGCACGGCAACTGCGTAAGTTCTAGACAGGCCCAGTCTTTGAGACTGGGCCTGTTTTATGGTGAACGGTCAATGTCATTAAGTTAAGCGATGATAGCATCCCGAGTAGCGCGGAACGGCGTG
>CAZWZZ010000468.1:0-5501 GCA_964638395.1 uncultured Caldilineaceae bacterium | reverse complement strand
CGAAGTTGGGGGCAGTAGGAGAGGTAGAAGAAGCCTTATCCGTGCAAGCCGAGGCGATGACGCTGGTGGCAGAGTCCGGTGAACGTTTTTGGGAGGCCGAACTCTATCGGCTCAAAGGTGAACTGTTGCTCAAGCAAGGGGTAGACCACGACGACGTGGAACAGCAGTTTCAGCAAGCCATCGACATTGCCCGTAGCCAGGAGGCCAAATCGCTGGAACTGCGGGCGGTGATGAGCTTGTGTCGCTTGTGGCGGGATCAGGGCCAGACAGAAGCGGCCCGCGAGCGGTTGGCCGAGATTTACGACTGGTTCAGCGAGGGGTTTGATACCGCCGATTTAATCGAAGCCAGGGCGTTGTTGGATGCGTTGGAGCAATAGCCCCTATAGGCTATCTTTGCCGCTAATCCCCAAGTGATTTTGATAACTTAAGTTTCGGCCCACTTCATAGTCTGTGGTATAATTTTGAGGTAAAAAATACTCAGTAGAACGCCGCACCCTTCGATACAACCTCGTTCCTCGGTTGACTCAGGATGCAGTTGCGGTCTACTGATAACAGGAGATGAACGGATGGATAAACAACCCGAGACGCTAACGCTTCCCCGTCCCCAACGTGGTCACCTCAAGATTGACGTGCAACTTTCCGCCGATGTGAATATCACGGCGGTTACTGCCCGGTGTTAGGTTGTTATGCCGGCAAAAGACATTTACCATGACACAGTTAAAAATGCGCTGCTAAACGAGGGTTGGACCGTTACGCACGACCCTCTGGTTTTGAGATGGGGAACAACTGATGTCTACATTGACTTAGGGGCGGAGCAGCTATTAGCCGCTGAAAAGCAAGGTCAAAAGATTGCGGTAGAAATCAAAAGTTTTGTGGGTCAATCCCATATCGATGATTTAGAGAAAGCCTTGGGACAATATATTTTGTACCGCAACATCTTGGAAGAAAAAGAGCCGGATCGAGTGTTGTATCTTGCAGTTCACGAGGAGGCGCTGGAGAATGTTTTTGAGGAAGCAATTGGACAATTATTGATCGAGAAGAATCAAATCAACTTGTTGGTCTTTGATAAGAAGAAGCAAGTGATCTTACAATGGATACCATAGAAACCTATCGGCAGATCATCGAAAAAATATTGGGGGAGTACAGTCAATTTGATTATGCCTATGGCGATATTAAAAAAATGGTCATTTTTGATCGACAAAATGACCATTATCTTCTGTTGGCTATCGGTTGGGAGGGAGCCAAACGGGTACACGGTTGCATCATCCACATAGACATTCTCGATGGAAAAGTATGGATTCAGCGGGATGGTCTGGAACACGGCGTTGCCCAAGATTTGATAGAGGCAGGCATCCCCAAAGCTCACATCGTTTTAGGCTTCCATTCCACAGAGATTAGAGAACATACGGGCTATGCGATTGCCTGATTGGGCGGGGCCTACCGCTCCACCCCCACCGGCTTGCTGCGGCGACTCTGCTTGGCCTGCCGCTCCGGGCGGCGAAAGCGTGACCCCAACCAACCTCGCCACTCCCGGCGGGCGTCCCATAGCCCTTGCAGGCTAACATACCCAAAGCCAAAAGCGTACAACAGAATAAAGGGCACGGCGAAATGGTGGCCGTTCAAGGCAGCCATCACCGCCCCGAACAGCGAATAGAGGCTC
This sequence comes from uncultured Caldilineaceae bacterium, assembly GCA_964638395.1. Taxonomy (GTDB): domain Bacteria; phylum Chloroflexota; class Anaerolineae; order 4572-78; family J111; genus CAZWZZ01. The sequence goes on along the minus strand of CAZWZZ010000468.1, from coordinate 3,841 downwards.
AACCCCAACTCGCCGACGACCAGCCAATCGAGCGGCAGGCGGTAGCTGCTGCCCTGCCAGCGGTCGGTGGTGGTGATGACGTTGAACTTCGGCGTGCGGCGGAAGACGTTGCCCCGGCCCAGGAGGGCCTCGACCACAGCCTTGGTGTTGCTCAAGGCGATGCCGCTGCCGAGGAGGATCAGCAAGGGCATAATCTTGTACCGGCCCAACCATTTACCCGGATAGAGGGACGCTTGGGCCACGGCAAAGAGGAGCGGCGGTCCAAAGCTGACCAGGCTCAGGTAGAAGAGGGGGAAGCGGATGTTGGCCCCGCCGTTAATCATAAAAATGGGGGTGATGATGGCCAAGATGGTCATCAACGGGTGGAGGAGGTAGCTGCTGAGGTGGATGAGAGCCTGGAGCTTGACCCAGGGCGAAAAACCGGCCCGCACGACGCGCCAGCCCAACTTTTTCAAACATTGGATCGAGCCTTTGGCCCAGCGGAACTGCTGCCGTTTGAAAGCGGCCACCTGGGGCGGAATCTCGGCCGGGGCGACCACGTCCGGCAGATAGAGGCAGCACCACCCGGCCAACTGGGCCCGGTAGCTGAGGTCGAAATCCTCGGAGATCGTCTCATCCTGCCAGCCGCCCGCCTCGTCGATGCAGGCCCGCCGCCACAGACCGGCCGTGCCGTTGAAATTCATCAGCAGCCCGGCCCGGTTGCGAGCCGTCTGCTCAATGACAAAATGGCCGTCGAGGGCCAGGGATTGGGCGGCGGTCAAGCGGGAATAGTCCCGGTTGAGATGGCCCCAGCGGGTCTGGACGAAGCCGACCTCGGGCCGGTGGGCGAAATGGGGCACGGTCTGCTTGAGAAAATCGGGATTGGGCACGAAATCGGCGTCGAAGATGGCGATGAGGTGACCGCTGGCTGTCTGTAGCCCCTCCCGCAGCGCCCCGGCCTTGAAGCCGGTGCGGTCGGTGCGGTGAACCAGCTCGATGTCGAGACCCTGGCGACGGTACTGCTCGACCAGCACGGCGGCCATCTCCGTCGTCTCATCGGTCGAGTCGTCGAGAACCTGGATTTGCAACAAATGGCGGGGATAGTCGAGGGCCACGGTCGCGGCCAGCAGCCGTTCGACCACCAGGGCCTCGTTGAAAATCGGCAGTTGGACGGTGACCGGCGGCAGCGAGTCGGGCGCGGGGTCGGGGGGCTGGGGAGCTTGGCTGCCTCTGTGTCGCAGGTAAAGGGCCGTCATCACCCAGGCATTGAAAGCGTAGACCGTCAGTAACAGGGTGGCCGCCACGTAGAGTATGGTCAAAATAGACAAATTATTATCCCCCAAAAAATAAAAGGCCCAGTATATCCAAGTCACATCAACGGCTATGCGCTAACGCATCATCCGTGAATTGTGGACGTACTGAGTCCATCATTAAGGTTGAAGCAAACAAATGAGCAGTATAGCATAATCAAAGGGGGGTCACAAACGGTACAACGTCACCCAATATTGTCAGGCGCTATTGCGCTTAGGTATGGAGTGTGCTTTAATAGGGCCAAGGAGTAACCTATGATACCAGAAGAACCGGCCCTGACCGAAGCCAGAGCCTCAATGGTCAAAGAGCAGCTTGCCGCTCGGAATATTCAAGACCTCCGTGTGTTGGAAGCGATGAAACAGATACCCCGCCATCTGTTTGTCAACCAGGAGTTTTGGGATGTGGCCTATCAGGATGGCCCCCTGCCGATTGGCTACGGCCAAACGATTTCCCAACCCTACATGGTGGCCTTTATGACTGAGGCTCTCCATCTGCCGCGTGATGGGCAGGGCGTTGTCCTGGAAATCGGCGCCGGGTCGGGCTACCAGGCGGCCATCCTCAGCCAGTTGGTGGCCAAGGTGTATACCATCGAGCGGATTGAGGCCCTGGCCCGGCGTGCCCAGCAATGTTGGGACCACCTCGGTCTCGACAACATCGAGGTTCAGGTCGGGGATGGGGGGTATGGCTGGCCCGAACACGCCCCCTACGACGGCATCCTGGCCACCGCCGCCGCCCCGGAGATGCCCGCCCCGCTCACCATTCAACTAAAGGATGGGGCCAGTCTGTTAATTCCGGTCGGCCCCCGCCGCAAGCAGCAGCTTATCGAATTGAGACGTGAGGGGGATGAGATAAAGGAGCGCCCGCTGATTCCCGTGGCCTTCGTGCCCCTCATTGGGGAACATGGCTGGGAAGTGGATAGCAGCGATTGAGAGGATACCAATAAAAAGCCGGTTCTTTACGAACCGGCTTTTGCGTTCAATTACTATTTGTCCCAGACCAGAGCCTATCCCTGTGGCTCAAACCGCCACCCCCGGCGACGAACGGCAAAGACCGCCCCCACCGCAAACAACGGCAACAACCCGGCCAGGCAAGCAAAGGGCGAGGCACTCTCGCTCTCAGCCTCAGCCGCGACCGGCTCCTCGGCGGCGGACTCGGCAACGGTCGTGGCCGGAACCGGCTCTGCCACCGCCTGCTCCGCCTCTTCCAATTCTGTCGCTTCTGCTGCTTCTGCCACTTCGACGGCCTCTTCCACAATCTCGGCTAACGCTTCCGTCTCCTCGGAGACCGTTTCGCTGCTCTCCGGCTCCTCGATGTTGACCTCGGCCGAGGTTTCCGCTTCAACGGCGGCTTCCTCGATTTCCGGCTCAACAACTTCTTCGGTCCCCGGCAGCGGCGGTAGATCCAAACTGGCCCGGAACTCGTTATCCAGACCGTCGGTATCGGTGCCGAGAGCCTGCATCAGAGCGTCGTCATACAGTTCCCCCTCGGCGAAAATCGTCAGCAGTTCGGCCATACTGTCGGAGCCGTAGGTGTCAATGATATATTTGACCACAGCCCCACTCTGCCCGTAAGCCAGATTAGCCAGCATCGGGTCGGCCGGGAAGGGGCTGGACAGGGTCCGCAGGGTCATCAACTCATCATTCTCCACAGCCCGCTCGAACAGGGGCCGGAAATCATCATCCAGCACATCCTGATTTTCGTTGTAAACGGCGATGCCCTCATCCAACCAGCGAGGCAAATCGCCAAAGGGATTGTCGGTGGCCTGGTGGATAATCAGGTGGGACATTTCGTGGGTCATCGCGTTCAGCCCCCACTCCAGTTGGCGGGGCATGATGCCGATGACCACCACCCCATACTCGGTGAAAGCCACGCCGCCGGTCCACTCCTGGGCGCTTGTTCGCAAAGCCCCCAGCAGATCCTCCTGGTTACCATAGATAAAAATTCTGATCGGATTTTCAATGGCCACGCCGACATCATTTTCCAGGGTATCGAGAGCGACATTGGCCCGCTCGAAGAGGGCCTGGGCAAAGACTTCATCCCCCTCATACCAGTAGAGGGTCAGCCGCTCATTTTCCAGCGTTTGCCAAGCGTACCGGTCATCCAGATAGATGAGCGTTTCCTTTTCGGTGGTTAGCTCGTTCCCCTCGGCATCGGTCACTTTCCACCAATATTGCAGCTCTGTGCCGGGGGGAAAGTAGGTCGAGGGATCGACCTGGTCGATCTCGTAGGTAGCCTCGATCTCAGTACCGGGCGTAAAATTGGCCTCATTACGGGAGGTCGCAATCTGGCCTACAACCCGGTACAGGAGTTCCGCTTCGACAATCTCCGCCGCGCTCTCGGCTTCGAGATTGAAGGTCAGATGATCCCGAAATTCAGCCTCCCAACTCTGGTCGGTGGCCTGGATCGCTTCCTGGGCTTGCAGGCTGGGGGGCATGACCAGCCCGACGAGGACCAAACAGGTTATGGTCAAAATCATGGTCACTATATGGCGGACATTTTTCATCGTTCACCTCTTGCATCAAAATCGGTTGTTTGTGTAAAAATAGTATAA
>CAZWZZ010000467.1:0-5521 GCA_964638395.1 uncultured Caldilineaceae bacterium | reverse complement strand
TTTTTAACTATCCACTCTCGCAACGTCTTGGTTAACATTTTTATTGTCCCGACCCCATAAGGGTATTTACAAAAGATGTTGTATCTATTCAGCCGTTGTCCTAAAAACAGCGATTTCATAGCGGGGATTAGGAGATTTGGGGATTTTATCTAAGAATTTATCCCCTAATCCCCAAATCCCCGCGAAAAGTGATCGTTGGGGGAGGCTGCTGAATAGTTACAAGATGTTAATGTCTTAGGAGTGATGCCCACCCCCAGTCACATTATACCCGGATATTACTCAATTCTTTCACGAAAAAATGAGGATTTCATTTTATTCCAACTAAAATAGTTATATCCGGGATGGTAAAAAAAGAAAAGTTCTAACGGAAAGCTTCGACGTTAATAGGATGCAGTAACAATTGTCATAATGTTGTAGGTTGTAACGGATGTTGGCTGGGTCGAAGAGGGGCGAAAATACTTTGCACAGAACCGGACAAAGCCCGAACAACTTTCAGGTTGGAAATACTCTCAAAAAATCCTTACACTTAAAAATTATAACACAGTTAGATTTGAATCCGGTTTGATCTGGAGCGGAGATTTTGCCCAAACTTTGACAGAAAAGTGGCAAAATAGGATAACGGCGGTATAATGGGAACAATCCCTAGAATATGTCAATTAAAGGAGAGTGTGGTGACAGATATTCAGGAAACGGAAGATGGGATTCCCATTTCTGATGGGTTTGATTTTCCAGTAGGGCCCCGGGGGCGGGGCGTCGATGTTTTCAAGACGCATAAAATCGACTCGACGCTGGTTGACCCGGCCTACTTCAAGTCCTTCGGGGTGTGGCATCCTGGGGAAGATTGGAACGGACGTGGTGGGGGTGATACCGACCTGGGCGATCCGATCTACGCCATTTCAAACGGCACGGTGGCTGGATTTGGGTATTACCCCCCCAGTTGGGGTAATATCGTCCTGCTGGAACACGCGCTGCCCGATGGCACGCGGGTCTGGTCGCAGTATGCCCACCTGGACCAGATTATGGTCAGCGAGATTGGACAAAAAGTCAGGCGGGGTCAACAGATCGGCACGATGGGCAAGGGGGCCAAAACGGATAAGTATCCTCGCGGCCGCTGGATTGCCCACCTCCATTTTGAAATTCGAGGCAAGCGGCTGCCCATTGGCAACTGGACTCCTATGGTCAACAATAAAAAGGAGGTGCTGGCCAACTATATCAACCCCACGCCCTACATCCAGGCCCGGCGACCCGGCACCGGCGAATTTGTCCAAAAGCCAAAGCCGGCCCAACAGAAGCCTAAATCAGAGACGCAAGAACCCAAAGCGCAGACCTCAGAAAAAACTGGACCGCTACACATCATTGTTGATTCTCAAAAAACCGACCGCCGGGCCGGCCTCTTTGAGCGGGCTGATGTGGATGATTGGTACATTGCCCCTTACGGTTTTCAGGGCAGCTTGTTGTGGACCTTCAGTGCGGCTCAGGGGGAGATGAATTGGGGCGAGTGGCGTCCCGATCTACCTCAGGAAGGGATGTGGCAACTGTGGGTTTTTATCCCGCTGGAACATGCGACAACCCAACGAGCCATCTACACCGTCTATCATATGGATGGTCAAATTCACCTGGCTCTCGATCAAAGCAAGTTCCGACACCAATGGGCCTATCTGGGAACCTATCGGTTCGGCCCCGGTCAGGGCTACCTGCGTCTGACAGATTTAACCGGTGAGCAGGGTCTCGAACCGACCGAGATTGCGTTCGATGCGGCCTGTTGGACCTGGTCAGGCTGACCGACCGCGTAGAGTCCACGGGGACTGGATTTGTCGGATGGGAAAAGATGTATCAAGCCAACAATCGGCAACGAATTTCACGAATTAGCCCGAATTTCCACTAATTTTTTTGTGGTTATTGGGGCCAATTCGTGGATAAAATCTTTATCCCCCAACCTCGATCCCGGCTAAATTTTCCAGCGCCTGTATCAGAATATGGTTGCCCTGCTCGCCCAATCCCTGAGCCTGGAGGGTGCGATAGAGGTCAAGGATCATATTGGTTCCCAACAGAGGGACACCCAATTCGTCAGCGGCTTGCCGAACGAGGCGTAAATCCTTGAGTTGCAGATCAACGGTAAACCCGGGCCGCCAATCCCGCTTGATGATTTGCGGGGCACGATTGGAGAGCATCCAACTGCCGGCGGCCCCGGCTTCGACGGCGCTCAAAGTTTTCTTCAAATCAACACCTCCCGCTTGAGCCAGAAGCAAGGCTTCACACATAGCCAGCGCATTGCCCACAACCAACACCTGGTTGACCAGCTTGACCGTTTGGCCCGCCCCGATTTCCCCAACGTGGGTAATGGTGTTGCCCATCGCCTGAAAGACGGGGGCCGCCCGCTCAAAATCCTCAGCTTCGCCGCCGACCATAATCGACAGCGTCCCGTTGGCCGCGCCCTCACTGCCACCGCTGATGGGCGCATCGAGCATCGTCACCCCTTTTTCAGCCAGGGACGCGGCAATCTCCCGCGTCGCCGCCGGGCTGATGGTACTGCAATCAATCACCAGGTTGCCTGCTGTGGCCTGTTCGATGACGCCTCCCTCTCCCAGAACCACCGCCTCGACATCCGGCGTGTCGCTGACGCAGATGACGATGATGTCGCTCTTGGCAGCCACATCAGCCGGAGATTGACCTGCCTTCGCTCCCGCCTCCACGACCGGCTCTATCTTACTCGCCGTCCGATTCCAGACGATCAACTCAAAACCGGCCTTCAACAAATTAAGGGCCATCCCCTGCCCCATAATTCCCAAACCAAGAAATCCAATTTTCTCTGGCATTGTTACTCCTCTCTGTATCAAAGTTGGCCTCCAATTTTACTTCACCTCACCCCTTAACACAAGCTATTCGAATCGTGTAGTTTTTCGTTCAGATATTCTCGCCACGTTTCAGAACATTCTTTGGGGCTGATAAGGGGCTGATAAAAATGAAGCATTGCTTAAGTCTATTCGGTTGTCTCCTTGCTTGGCCTGGCTTTTCCCCGTCATTTCAATAAAGTTTTTTTTGCGTGCAAGCAGCTATTTGAGAACGAATTCCACCTCCCGGCCCACCTCCGCCGAGCGATAGATGGCCTCGATCATCCGCAACACGATGAGTCCCCGCTCCGCCGAGGCCTCCGGGGTGGTATCCTCCCGCAGGCAGCGGATAAATTCGGCGACGGCCAATTCGTGGTCGTGGGGCGGGCCGTGGGTGTCCGGCTTGATCGTCACCGGCAGGCCGTTGAGTTCGGTGTAGAGGGTCATCGTCTCCCGGCGGGCATAATTTTTGATGTAGATATCCGCCGTCCCTGCCGTACCGAGCATAGTCAGATAGATGTCATCCTGACCGGGCCGGGCGTGGGCGGCCCAGTTGGTTTCAAACATCAGGTTAATGCCTCCGGCCAGACGGATGAAGGCCGTGGCCGAGTCCTCGACCGTGAAGCGGGTCAGGGGGTCACGCCGCCATTTGCTATTGTGAACTTTCGAGCCGTGCGGTCCGAAATTGGCCTGAACATCGCCGCTGATCGTCAGCGGTTCCGGGAAATCGAGCAGCCACATGACCGCGTCCAGGATATGCACGCCCAGATCGACCAGCGGTCCGCCGCCGGAGCGCTCTTTATGGGCAAACCAGCCGGCGGGGATGCCATCCTCCCGAATCCAGCCGGTCTTGACCTGATAAATGCGGCCCAGCTTTTTCGCCTGCATCAACCGCCGCAGCCATTGGATGTCGGGCCGGTAACGGCGGTTGTAGCAGACCATCAATTTGCCGGGGGCAGTGCGGGCCGCCTCGACGATCTTTTGACCGTCGGTCACGGTGTGGGCCAGCGGCTTCTCACACAAAACGTGCAGCCCGGCCTCCAGAGCGGCCACGGCCAGCGGGGCATGGAGGTTGTTAGGCGTGCAGATGCTCACGGCGTCGATCTCGCCGGAGGTAAACATCTCGGCAGCGTTGGTGTAGCGTCGGGGTACGTTGAGGGTATCAGCGACCTCATTCAGCCGCGTCTCATCGACATCACACAGGGCGACGGCCTGTACATTGTCAAGCATTTGGTAACTGCTGACGTGAATACGGCCTACCCCGGCCCCAATCACACCGACTCGGATTGGTTTGTTTGTCATATTGTTCACCTTTTTTAGTGAGGCAGTTCCAAGTTTGAATTTCGTTGAATTGGAGCCACCTAAAACGTAAAACGGGAAACTTGCTTATTTGTCAAAGAAATTACGTTTTACGCTTTACGAAGGTTTGGATAATTATTTTCTTGGAGATGCCTTAGACTGAATAGCTACAGTTTTTGTTAGTTCCCCTGCGTTTTCATTGGCGGATTGACCACCACCCACGCCGTCCAGACGGCCAGTGGCAGCAGCAGCAGGCCGTTGATGGCCCAGGCTACCTGGGAAATGGTCAATCTATCGAGCAACTGCCCGGTCAGGGCCGAGCCGATGGCGCTGGTCAGGGTGAAAAAGGCGAACTCCGTGGCGAAAATACGCCCCCGGACCCGGTTGGGCACGAGTTGCAGCAAAAGCTGCGTCGAAAAGGTCCACAAAAGCCCGCCGCCCATCCCCCGTAGCATCAACCCCACCAGCGTTGTCTGAAAGTTAGTCAGCATGGAGATGGTTATCAGGCCCACTCCCCCCAGTAGATAGCCACCGATAATGGCCAGCTTGAGGGCACGTGGCTTATCCCCCGTAAAGTAGCGGGTGATGATCGGGCTGAGGCCGGTGCCGATGCCGGTCACGCCGAACATCAGCCCCAACCCCAGACTGCCCCCCTCGCCGATGACAAAAACCTGTTCGGCAATGGCTACCTGGACGATGTCGAGGGATGTGCCAATAGTCAGGCCGATGGCGGCCTTGTGCATCGTGATGATGAAGACGTGGCCGTGTTGGACCAGATAGCGCAACCCATCCAGATACTCCTGCAATGCCGCCCCGATACTGCTATCGCCGCCTTCATCCTTGAGGGGTGGCTCATAGGCGATTTGGACGATGAACAGGGCCGAAACCAGAAAGGTGACGGCATCGATTATAAAGGCCGGATAGATGCCCAACGTGCCGGACACCAGCCCGCCGATGGCCGCGCCCAGGGCCAGCATCGTTGACCAGGTGGTGGAGCCAAGAGCGTTGGCCGTGCCCAACTCCCGCTCGGAGACGATGTCCGGCAGGAGGGCGTTGCGGGTCGGGAAGAAGAAGCCGGAGACACCCAGTTGGATGGCCGACAGGGTGTACAACAGCCAAATATCCCCGGCATCCCGCACAAACAGAAAGCCAACCAGGGTGATGGCCCGGATGATGTCGGCGATGATGAGGATATGTTTGCGGTTGTAGCGGTCAGCGACCACGCCGGCCACGGGGCTGACGAGAAAAGGGGCCAGCATCCGCACCACAAACAGCCCGCCCACGGCCAGCCCGGATTGGGTCAAGTTGGCCACCAGCGTGGCCGAGGCGATCAGATTGAACCAATCCCCCAGCAGGCTGATAATATCGCCAAACCAGAGCAGCCGAAAACG